>NZ_JACJFH010000140.1:0-7501 GCF_014164495.1 Pseudoalteromonas sp. SG41-5
CATAAACACCAAAGGCTGCAAATTGTGAAATCTCTAAAAATGGTGAACCTTCGTCAAGTAAGGTACTAATGCGTTCACGCACGAACATTTTACCACGGCTTTCATGGCGTTCTATTAACGCTACGCCACCACCTTGGCTGATCTCGCTTACTTTATCGCGTAAATCATCAACCAGTGCCGCCATATTTTTATGATTTTGCAAAAACTGCGGGTCGTGAGGGTTGACGCTTGATTTTAAAATAGTCATAGCGCTTATCCTTAACGGCTTTCAGTAAATAATTCGCGACCAATTAGCATGCGACGAATTTCCGAGGTACCGGCACCAATTTCATAAAGCTTAGCGTCACGCAATAGGCGGCCAGTGGCGTATTCGTTGATATAACCGTTACCACCGAGAATTTGAATAGCATCAAGTGCCATTTTAGTTGCCAGCTCTGCCGCATATAAAATTGCGCCTGCGGCATCTTTACGGGTCGTTTCACCGCGATCACATGAACGCGCAACAGTGTATACATAAGAGCGGGCTGCATTCATTTGTGTATACATGTCGGCTACTTTGCCTTGTATCAGCTGAAATTGACCAATCGGTGTATCAAACTGCTTACGTTCATGAATATACGGTACTACAATATCCATACAGGCTTGCATGATCCCCAGCGGGCCTGCCGCTAGCACAACACGTTCATAATCAAGGCCACTCATTAGTACCTTAACGCCTTCGTTTAAATTGCCAAGAATATTCTCTTCTGGTACTTCACAGTTTTCGAACACTAATTCACAGGTATTTGAGCCGCGCATCCCGAGTTTGTTGAGTTTTTGGGCGGTAGAAAAACCAGGGAAATTACTCTCAACAATAAATGCGGTGATGCCTTTAGCGCCAGCGGTTAAATCAGTTTTAGCATAGATCACTAAAGTATGCGCATCTGGACCATTGGTGATCCACATTTTATTACCGTTTAAAATGTACTTATCGCCTTTTTTCTCGGCTTTAAGTTTCATTGATACTACGTCAGAGCCTGCGTTTGGCTCACTCATGGCAAGGGCACCAATGTGCTCACCACTTATTAATTTAGGTCAGTATTTTTCTTTTTGTGCTTGCGTGCCATTGCGATTAATTTGATTAACACACAGGTTAGAATGAGCACCGTAACTTAGGCCGATAGAGGCACTCGCTCGGCTAATTTCTTCCATTGCGATTACGTGTTCAAGGTAACCAAGACCGGCACCACCGAGCTCTTCGGGTACGGTCATACCTAGTAAGCCCATTTCGCCAAGTTGTGGCCAAAGCTGATTAGGAAACGCATTATCAAGATCGGTTTTTTCAGCTAAAGGGGCAATTTCTTGGCTAGCAAAACTGTTTACATGATCGCGGATCATATCTGCGGTTTCGCCAAGGCCAAAGTTCATTTCTTTATATAGTGAAATAGTGCTCATGATTCATTCCTGTGTGAGAGACTGTTAATGAATAGTCATTTAATCGTTATTGTTTAAAGCTAGTTATTCATCTAATTGATTTAAGGTGTCGCGACAACGACGCTCTGCGGTTACTAATTCCATCAAGACAACTTTAATGTCATCCATTTGTTGGCTTAGATCAGCTTTTTTATCTGAAATTAAGTCAAGCATAGTCACTAACTGTTTAGCGCTGGATTTATCGGCATCATAAAGTTCAAACAAACGGCCTGTTTCAGCTAAGGTAAAACCTAACCGCTTGCCACGTAAAATAAGTTTTAAACGCACTTTATCGCGTTTTGAATAAATACGGGTTTGGCCATTACGCTCAGGTGAAATTAAGCCCTGATCTTCATAAAAGCGAATTGAGCGGGTGGTTATATCAAACTCTTTAGCCAGTTCACTGATACTAAAGGTTTGTTCATTGCTTGCCGGTTCGGCGGCTGAACTTGCAAAGTTTGTTTGATTATCTTGATTCATAGTGTTTTTACCTCATTCGAATAACTCCAATATAAGTGAAGTTTACGTAAAGGTAAAGTGGATTGTAGAACTTATACTTTAGACTAATAACCTAAAGCCATAAATAGCAGGTGTAACCTGTATTAATGCAGCTTGCAGGGGCGCTGTTTGTATTAGGCTACAGCAAAATAAAGATATGTTTACACTTTCGTTGGGCGCAAAAACCTTGATTTTAGATTTACGTTGGCGTAAACGTAAATATTATGTATGCTCATAAGCAGATTATAAATTACAGTGTTTGGCTAATCTCTGCATATGAATATAGCCAATTATAAAATGGAGCCTTTTTTATGACTACCGAAGCCGTTGTTATTGTAGCAGCAAAACGCACCCCAATGGGTGGTTTTATGGGAGCCCTTAGTGATGCAGCCGCCACTGAGTTAGGTGCAACAGCCATTGCCAGTGCGCTTGCTGACACCGGATTAAGCGATACAGCTATTGATGAAGTGATCATGGGCTGTGTATTACCGGCAGGTTTAGGTCAAGCGCCAGCACGTCAAGCAATGTTAAAAGCAGGTCTTGCGCGCAGTACTGGCGCTACGACCATCAACAAAGTATGTGGTTCAGGTTTAAAGGCCGCCATGCTTGCACATGATTTAATTAAAGCCGGTTCAATTAACAGCGCGGTTGCAGGTGGCATGGAAAGCATGACTAACTCGCCATATTTTATTCCTAAAGCGCGTGGCGGTATGCGTATGGGCCATGGCGAAATTAAAGATCACATGATGAGTGATGGCCTAGAAGACGCATACGATAATAAAGCGATGGGCTGTTTTGCTCAAGATACGGCTGATGAATACGGTATTGGCCGCAAGCAAATGGATGAATTTGCACTTAATTCACTGACCAAAGCCAATGCAGCGATTGCAAATGGCGATTTTGTAAATGAAATTGCGCCGCACACTATTAGCTCTCGCAAGGGCGATGTAACCATCAGCATTGACGAGCAACCAGGTAATGCGCGCCCAGAAAAAATTCCCGGTTTGCGTGCTGCGTTTAAAAAAGACGGCACCATCACTGCTGCTAATTCATCGTCAATTTCAGACGGTGGCGCAGCCCTTATTTTAATGAGTGAATCGCACGCCAAAGCACAAGGGCTTACGCCACTGTGTCGTATTGTTGCGCACAGTACCCATTCTCAAAAACCAAGTGAGTTTACTCTTGCTCCTGTTGGCGCAATGAATAGTTTGCTTGCAAAAGCAGGCTGGACAACTGACGACGTTGACTTATGGGAAATTAACGAAGCATTCGCCATGGTAACAATGTTGGCGATTAATGAATTAAAACTTGATGCCAGCAAAGTGAATGTTAATGGTGGTGCTTGTGCACTTGGCCACCCAATTGGTGCTAGCGGCGCACGTATTTTAGTGACACTTATCCATGCTCTTAAAAATCGTGGCCTGAAAAAAGGCGTAGCGTCTTTATGTATTGGCGGTGGCGAGGCGGTCGCACTGGCAGTTGAAGCACTATAAATTAGTTAAATTTAAACTCTTACAGCCGTAGGCTCTTTTAACAATAACTACTGCGGCTTAATTTATTACCCTCTGGGGAGGAGTGCGTTATGCACCAAGTACCATTACTGATCAACGGCGAATTTGTTCAATCAACATCAGATCAACTGATTGACGTTATTAATCCAGCAAACCAAGAAGTGTTAGCACAAGTACCGTGTGCTACCGATGCTGAAATGGATGCGGCTATCGCATCAGCCAAAGACACCTTTAAAAGCTGGAAAGATGTGCCAATTACTGAACGTGCGCGCATTATGATGAAGTATGCAGCACTTTTAAAAGAGCACCACGATGAACTAGCCACCATTATTTGCCATGAATTAGGCAAAACCTTTGAAGATGCCAAAGGCGATGTTTGGCGTGGTATTGAAGTGGTTGAGCAAGCAGCTAATGCGCCATCTTTAATGATGGGCGAAACCATGGAAAACGTGGCCCGTAAAATCGATACTTACTCATACATGCAACCACTGGGTGTGTGCGCGGGTATTACGCCGTTTAACTTCCCAGCGATGATCCCACTATGGATGTTCCCACTGGCGATTGTCTGTGGTAACACCTTTATTTTAAAACCCTCTGAGCAAGATCCGCTGACGCCAATGCGACTCGCTGAACTGTTCATTGAAGCCGGCGCACCTGCAGGTGTACTACAAGTTGTTCATGGCACTAAAGTACAAGTTGACCGCTTATTAGAAGATCCCGCAGTACGCGCAATTTCGTTTGTTGGCTCGTGTGGCGTAGGTGAATACATTTACTCTAAAGGCACTGCTAATTTAAAACGTGTACAAGCCTGTGTCGGTGCTAAAAACCACATGGTGATCATGCCTGATGCAAGTCGCTCACATGTAGTTAATAACCTTGTTGGTGCCTCTGTTGGTGCTGCGGGTCAGCGTTGTATGGGTATTTCAGTGGCGGTGTTTGTTGGCCAAGCGAAAGACTGGGTTGAAGACATCAAAGCTGGTTTTGCCAATGTGCGCCCGGGTGTGTGGGATGACAAAGATGCAGCCTATGGTCCGCAAACATCGACCGCAGCCAAAGCGCGTATTTTGTCACTGATTGCACAAGGTAAAGAGCAAGGTGCAACGTGTTTAATTGATGGCTCTGATTTTACTGTTGCAGGCTATGAAAAAGGTAACTGGGTAGGACCTACCTTATTTACTGACGTCACCACTGAGATGGATTTATACAAAGAAGAAATTTTTGGCCCAGTACTGGCGTGTATGTTTGTTGATTCGCTTGATGAAGCAATCGCGCTTATAAATGATTCTCCATTTGGGAATGGCACGTCGTTATTCACCTCAAGTGGTGCGGTTGCGCGTAAGTTCCAACATGAGATTGAAGTCGGCCAAGTGGGTATTAACGTACCAATTCCTGTGCCACTGCCATTCTTTTCGTTCACCGGTTGGAAAGGTTCATTCTATGGCGATACGCATACGTACGGTAAGCAAGGTATTCGTTTTTATACTGAGACCAAAACAATTACTTCACGTTGGTTTGAAGACGAGATTGCCTCTGGTCCAAACATGAGCATTAATCTTAAATAACTAATTTAACTTACTCCACATAATAAAAAAGAGGGGCACGAAGGCTATTTCACACACAATATTGCCTTCGTTGCTCTTCACGAATATCTAATTTGACAACGCAATTATAAACAAGAGGTCTCCAATGGACTTTAATTTAACTGAAGATCAGCAAGCATTTGCTCAAACAGCTCGTCAATTCGCAGAATCAGCACTGGCTCCTTATGCAGCAAAATGGGACCGCGAACATATTTTTCCAAAAGATACCATTAAAGCTGCAGGTGAACTGGGTTTCTGTGGTTTGTATACGCCAGAGGAAGCAGGCGGTTTAGGCCTGTCGCGCTTAGATTCAAGTATTATTTTTGAACAGTTGGCGATGGGTTGTACAGCTACAACCGCAATGTTGACCATTCACAATATGGCGACCTGGATGATTGCAAGTTTTGGTACTGAGCAAACAAAAGCTCAATATTGTGATCAACTTGTTATGGGTGAGCTACTAGCTTCTTATTGTTTAACAGAGCCTGGTTCAGGCTCCGATGCAGCCTCATTGAAAACAAAAGCGGTTCGTGATGGCGATGATTACGTGATCAATGGCTCAAAAATGTTTATCTCAGGCGCAGGCGAGACCGAAGTGTTAGTAGTTATGGCGCGTACTGGCGGTGAAGGTGCGGCGGGTATTTCTGCGTTTGTAGTACCGGCTGATGCCAAAGGCGTTGAATACGGTAAAGCAGAAGAAAAAATGGGCTGGAATGCGCAGCCAACACGACTAATTAGTTTTGAAGATGTACGCATACCTGCTCATAATTTATTAGGTCAAGAAGGTGAAGGCTTTAAGTTTGCAATGCAAGGCCTTGATGGCGGGCGTATTAATATTGCAACTTGTTCAATTGGCACTGCCCAAGCGGCACTTGAAACAGCCCGTGAATACTTAAAAGAACGCACACAATTTGGTAAACCGTTGGCTGCTTTTCAAGCGCTGCAATTTAAAATTGCCGATATGAATACCGAGCTTGTTGCGGCGCGTCAAATGGTGCGTTTAGCGGCTTTTAAACTTGATAATAATGACAGCGAAAAAACTACTTATTGCGCCATGGCAAAGCGTTTTGCCACTGATGTCGGTTTTACTGTGTGTAATGACGCACTACAAATTCATGGTGGTTATGGTTATATCAAAGAATACCCACTGGAGCGCCACGTTCGTGATGTGCGCGTTCATCAAATTCTTGAAGGTACTAACGAGATCATGCGGGTGATTATTGCACGCCGTATTTTAGCTGAATCAGCAGCCGATATTCTATAAGGAGCGCGAAATGTCAAACCCAAGTATTGAATTAACCATTGAAGGTCACGTAGCGATTTTAACCATGTCTAATCCGCCAGCGAATACCTGGACTAAAGACACGTTAATTGCCTTAAAAAATATGGTAAATGAGCTCAATGGCAATAAAAATGTTTACTCCTTAGTGATCACCGGTGAAGGTGAAAAATTCTTCAGTGCTGGTGCTGATTTAAATGTATTTGCTGGTGGCGATAAAGGCGTAGCAGCGACTATGTCGCAAGTATTTGGTGACGCATTTGAAGCATTAACTGCATTTAGAGGTGTATCCATTGCCGCGATCAATGGCTATGCCATGGGTGGTGGTCTAGAAGTGGCGTTAGCATGTGATATTCGCATTGCAGAAGAGCAAGCACAAATGGCACTACCAGAAGCCAAAGTAGGTTTACTACCGTGTGCGGGTGGCACGCAAAACCTAGCATGGTTAGTTGGTGAAGGCTGGGCTAAACGTATGATCTTATGTGGTGAGCGTCTAAAAGCAGATAAAGCCCTACAAATCGGCTTAGTTGAAGAAGTGGTACCACAAGGCGAAAGTCTTGCTGTGGCACTTAAATTAGCTACTCAAGTGGCAGATCAAAGTCCTGTTGCTGTTAGTGCCTGTAAAACCCTGATCCAAAAGGGCCGCACTCAGCCAATGGCGCATGTATTACCGCTTGAACGTGAATTATTTATTGGTTTGTTTGATACACAAGATCAACAAGAAGGGGTGAATGCCTTCCTAGAAAAACGCAAAGCAAATTGGGTGAATGGCTAATGATTGAGTTAACGCAATTAAATTCACCAGATGCGCCCGTGGTGTTTGAAACTGCGAGCGCTGCAAACGGTTCACTCATTGGTTTTGCCACGCTCAACTCCCCTAAATCGTTAAATGCACTTAATTTTGAGATGATCAAATTATTAGCGCCGCAACTTAACGCATGGGCGGCTGACAGTAATGTAGCGATGGTGATACTTAAAGGGGCAGGGGATAAAGCATTTTGTGCCGGTGGTGATGTAGTCAGCCTGCATAATGCTATGAACAGCGGTGAACCGGCAAATCTAATAGAAGATTACTTTGCTCACGAATATCGCCTTGACCACCTCATTCATTGTTATGATAAACCGATCCTTGTTTGGGGTAATGGTATTGTGATGGGCGGCGGTTTAGGCTTAATGGCGGG
>NZ_JACJFH010000141.1:0-7382 GCF_014164495.1 Pseudoalteromonas sp. SG41-5
ACACTCAGTTTAATTATTATACTTGCACTTTTATCCTTTCTTGGCGTTAGAGACCGCTTTCAAAAGAGTAATACACTTTTGAGAAATTACCCTGTAATTGCATGGGTGCGCCATATTTTTTATGATTTGCGTCCATTTTTGCGTCAATACATTGTAGAAGATGATTTAGAAGGGACGCCATATAGTTTTGCTGCGCGTAATCTTATTTATAATCGGGCTCAGGGTAAAAGTGACACACAGCCGCTGGGCACTGAGCGAAATGTCCGTGAAGATGGTTATACATGGGTGTGCCACTCAATGGCACCAAGCGCAGAGCCTGATAAAAAACCACGTGTCACGATTGGTAATGAGCAGTCTAGCCAACCCTATAATGCATCTTTATTAAATATTTCGGCCATGAGCTTCGGTGCTTTATCTGGGCGAGCGATAGAGGCTTTAAATAAGGGCGCTTCAATTGGTGGATTTTATCATGACACCGGTGAAGGAGGGCTTAGCAAATATCATAAAAAACACGGTGGCGATATTGTATGGGAACTCGGCACTGGCTATTTTGGTTGTCGTGATAAACATGGTCGTTTTGATCCCAAGCAATTTGCTGACCAAGCGCAAATCGAACAAGTAAAAATGACTGAAATTAAGCTAAGCCAAGGTGCAAAGCCGGGTCATGGTGGCATGTTGCCAGGCTCTAAAGTAACCCAAGAAATAGCCAACGCGCGACAAGTGCCTATTCATCAAGATTGCTTGTCTCCCTCAGGGCATTCTGCATTTTCAACCCCGATTGAGCTTCTGGAATTTGCGCAAAATATGCGTCAGTTATCAGGCAATAAACCCGTAGGTCTGAAGCTCTGTGTTGGCATGCCTCATGAAGTGATGGCATTAGGCAAAGCAATGTTAAGTACAGGGATTTATCCTGATTTTATCGTTGTAGATGGTGCCGAAGGCGGCACCGGGGCAGCTCCTAGTGAACTGTCTGATTGGGTTGGTATGCCTTTAGAAGATGGTCTCGTAATGATGCAAAATATGTTAGTGGGCACAGGGCTCAGAAAACATATTAAGTTAGGTGCCAGCGGTAAAATTTATAATGGTATGGGAATGGCAAAGCACATTGCTTTAGGAGCTGACTGGTGTAATGCGGCGCGTGCATTTATGTTTTCGATTGGTTGCGTTCAGGCGCGGCGTTGTGACAAGGGAACTTGTCCTACAGGCATTGCAACACAAGATCCGCAGCGTCAACGCTCCTTAGATATTGATATACAATCTGAACGGGCTGCTCGCTTTCATGCCAAAACTCTCTCAGCACTGGCTGAAATTGTAGGCTCAAGTGGTGTTATTCACCCAAGCGAGCTTAACCCGCATCAAATTATTACCCGTGTTAACGCTGCTCAATCTAAGTCGATTATTGATATTCACCCGCTTTTGCCTGCAAATAGCTTGCTTGACGCACCTAAAGATACAGCCTATGGCGATTGGTGGGAGGCGGCTTCACCGGATACATTCAAACCCATTAAAGACATAACACAAGCGATGGGAAAAACTTTATCAGCACATAATAGAGGGCATTATTAATGAGTATTACAGTTTCCGAAGTAATTGCTGACACGCTAATAAAAGCGGGTGCAAAACGTTGTTATGGTATTGTGGGTGATACAATTAACCACTTTACTAATGCAATCAGTAAAACGTCTCTAGAGTGGATCAATGTTCGACATGAAGAAGTGGGGGCATTCGCTGCTGGCAGTGAAGCATATATGACTAGGCAATTAGCTGTGTGTGCCGGCACCTGTGGTCCTGGAAGCTTGCATTTTGTTAATGGTATTTTTGAAAGCCATCGTAACGGATCGCCAGTTGTACTCATTGCTTCAAATGTAGATAGCTCTGAAGAAGGCATGGGGTTTCCACAGGAATTAGACCAAACTAAGATATACGATCAGTGCTCCGTTTTTTGCCAGCGTATTAATCATCCTAGTCAAGCAAGACGGATCGTTGCCCAAGCGGCCCAAGCTGCGTTAACTCATCAAGGTGTCGCGGTGGTTGTAGTGAATGGCGATATATTTAAAAATAAAATTGAAGATGATATCGCTTGGTCGGTACACCAACCACAGCCGTTAATTCGTCCAAATGACGCAGATTTAAACACCTTGGCGGGTATGATCCATAGTGCAAAGCGGATCACGATTTATGCGGGGATTGGCGCACGTGAATCACATGACCAACTAGTTGCGCTTGCTGATAAAATAAAAGCACCTATTGCACACAGCTCTCGTTCAAAAGAGTTTGTTGAACCTAATAATCCGTTTAATGTAGGTATGACAGGTATACTAGGTAATTTGGCTGGCATGCAAGCAATGGATGACTGTGATCTATTGCTATGTTTAGGCTCTGACTTCGCCTATACCCAGTTTTATCCGAAAAATGCACAAATTGTTCAAGTTGATACACAGGCGAAACATTTAGGAAGACGTACACCTATCGATTTGGGGTTGGTGGGTGATGTAGCCAATACAATTGAGGCATTACTGCCTTTACTTGAACAGCGCTCTGATGATTCTCATCTAAATAATGCACTAGAGCAGTGGCACAAGGACAAAAAAGAGTATGCAGGAAAAGCAAGGCATGAGAGTGAGCTCATTCACCCTCAGTATCTAACGCAATTACTCAGTGATAAAGCCGATAGAAATGCCATATTTACCGCTGATGGTGGGAGTCCGATGGTCTGGTTACTACGCCATTTAGAGGCTACAGGCGAGCGTCGATTCTTAACAAGCCTACTGCATGGAACAATGGCAAATGCGTATCCCCAAGCGCTAGGTATTGCAAATGCATACCCACATCGGCAAGTGATTGCGATGTGTGGTGATGGTGGTTTAACAATGATAATGGGGGATTTGCTGTCACTAGTACAAGAGCAAATCCCAGTGAAATTATTGGTTTTCAATAACGAATCCCTTGGATTTGTTGAAATGGAACAACGGGTTGAAGGTCTACTAGATAACTATACGAGTCTGCATAACCCAAATTTTGCTTCATTAGCTGAACAAATTGGTCTGCAGGGGTGGCAAGTCGATACTCCAGAGCGACTCCCAGATACGATGCAAGCTTGGTTAGATCATAAAGGACCTGCATTATTAGAAGTTAAAGTTAATCGCATGGAATTAGTAATGCCTCCTAAAATAGAGGCTAACCAAGTTGCTTCTACTGCCTTATTTGGAGTAAAAGCCGTTCTTAATGGTCGCTCAGATGAAGTGATTTCATTAATCCGAGATAACTTTATTAAGTAACAACACCTTTTAAAATAGGAGGTATTACGATACCTCCGGTTTTTACTCATCTCAGTAGAAATTTAAATACTTTCTAGCGTTTATATTGGGCTATTCGTCGCTATCATGGCTAACATTTTTGATATATAGAGTCAGCTAAGCTCTTGATGCTCTAATCTTAAAATGTTTATGCCATACTAGGTGCTGGTTAAATGAACGTTAGTGTGTATGTCTTTTTATCTACTTTTAATTAGTCTTCGTTATCAAAATATCAAAATATCAAAATATTAAAATTATAGGAAAAGTCACGGCGCTTTGGAGTGGTTGAGGTAAAATAATGCGCTGCTGTTTAGATGGTTAATAAGTCATAATGACGCAGGAGCTGCTCTGTGTCTCAACTTTTCTCGCGATGTAAATAAAATTCCATAACTACCAAGCGCTTGGATTTTCTTTGCGTGCATTCCATTTAATCTAGCCCAGCACCATTAGGTGTCAGGATAAGTAGTTGAAATAGTGTGGATGAGTTTGTGTAAAGGGCTGATTTGTATGAATTGACTCAACCACGATTCACGGGGCTCAATAAAAAGCCCCATTTAATAATTTTAGATTGCAGGCTAAATATTATATTTACTTGTTTTGTTTTTCTATCTCTATTATTTGTTTGTCTATTTGGTCTGCTTCAAAGGATAGTTCTGAGTATTTGCGTATATCGCCATTACGTTGGGCATGCATGGCTTGTTCTAGTTTCATAGAAAGCTGCTTATGTAGCTTTTTAGTTGGGTCTTTCTTAAAGAATGAAAACATATATTACTCGTTTAATAACTGGTGCAGATTGATACGTTTCAATCAATGCATTGGTTTACATTATGTTGAAATTGTAAGCTGGCAAAAGATAATGATTGCTAACATGTAGTTAAGTAGTGTTCTGCGTTGCCTGTAAGCGCTTTAATCTTAAAATGTTTATGTCATACTAAGTGTTTTATGAATATTGGTGCGTATGTCTTTTTATCTGCCATTAATTGGTCTTCATTATAAAAATATTAAAATCACTGAAACAATCACTGCTTTATGGAGTGGCTGTGGTGAAATAGTGCGTTGTCGTTTAGACGGTAAAGCCTGCGTCATTAAAGCGATTAGTGTGCCCGATCACATAAATCATCCGCGAATTTCGCAAACTGAGTTTGCAATTAACCGAAAGCGTCACTCGTATGAAGTCGAATTCCATTGGTATCAGCATTATGCGTCGCGATTACCATCTAGAGCAGGTGCTTTAAGGTGTTTTAATGCCATAGAACATGAACAGCACAAAGTCTTAGTGTTTGCTGATTTTACAGAGAGTGGCTTTGTAAACGCAAAACCAATCCATACACATGTTACAGCCATTATTAAGTGGTTGGCGTATTTTCATGCTTTTCATTTTCAAGTCAAAGCTGATGGCTTATGGTCGCAGGGGAGTTATTGGCATTTAGCTACTCGGCCAGACGAGTATGAAAAAATGGCAGATTGTGCTATCAAGCAACAAGCACACAGCATCGATCAAACTATTCGGGCATGTCAGTATCAAACGCTTATTCATGGTGATGCAAAACTTGCGAACTTCGCTGTTAATAGTTCGACTATGGAAGTTTTAGGATATGACTTTCAATATGTTGGCGCTGGAGTAGGTGTTATTGACGTTATGTACTTTTTGGGTAGTTGTTTAAATGAACAGCAATTACAACAAAGAGCTGATGATTACTTAGCCGATTACTTTAAATATTTTGCCAACGCCATGCACATATTTGATAAAAGCGCATATAGCCATGCTGCTATTAACGAATGGCAAACCTTGTGGCCAGTTGTATGGGCTGACTTTTACCGATTTTTAATGGGCTGGAGTCCAGAACACGTAAAAATTAATGCTTATATGCAATTTCAAATTACAAAAACAAATTTTGGGGTAACGTAGAATGACGAAACAGATCCGTTGGGGAATGATTGGCTGTGGCGCTGTAACCGAGGTGAAAAGTGGCCCAGCGTATAAAAATACGAAAGGTTTTGTGTTGCAAGGCGTTACTCGACGAGATACCGCACTTGCTGAAGATTACGCAAAACGCCATAACGTACCTATGGTATTTAAAACGGCCGATGAATTGATAGTAAGTTCTGATATTGATGCCGTATATATCGCAACGCCTCCCGATAGCCATATGGAGCTGGCGCTAAAAGTTGCTGCTGTGGGCAAACCATGTTGTATTGAAAAACCACTGGCGCCGACATTGGCTCACAGTGAAGTTATTCTTGAAGCTTTCAGTAGTAAAAAAATTCCTTTGTTCGTCGCGTATTATCGACGTTCTTTACCGCGCTTCAATAAAGTGAAAAGCTTGATTGATGCCGGTGAAATCGGCCAGGTGCGACATATTAATTGGCACTTAAGTAAAGCCTCCAGCGAGCAAGATAGATCAGGTGTTTACAATTGGCGTACCGATAAAACTATCGCACCAGGAGGTTATTTTGATGATTTAGCCAGCCATGGTCTCGATTTATTTGGTTACTTATTTGGTGATTATGAACAAGTGAAAGGACTGGCGACAAACCAGCAAAACTTATATGGCGCTTTTGATGCAATCACTGCGTGTTGGCAGCATAAAAACGGTATTACCGGCTCAGGAAGTTGGAACTTTGGTGGTTTTTCTCGTTTTGATGTTGTTACTTTATACGGTGAAAAGGGCGAGATCAGCTTTAGCGTATTTGATGAGCAAGCAATTACGGTTATTAACGAAAGTGGTCAGCAACAACTGAGCATTGAAAACCCGCCTCATGTTCAACAATATCATGTGCAAAATATGGCCTCGTCATTATTTGAAAATATTACACATCCGTCAACAGGTCATTCGGCCACACATACTAGTTGGGTGATGGAGCAAATTTTAAACAACTAAATCAGCGTGCAGGTATTGCTACGTTAAAAGCATCTTGTAATGCGTGTAATATCAGCGCCTGCTCCGGCGGTGCAAATATTTGTGTGTGACTACTAATGATTATTTTCTGGATTTCAGGCGTTTGTAATGCTTGATCAAATAATGCAATCACTTGCTTTCCTTGTTCTGACTGCGAGCATGCAATATAGCCAAACACTGTTTGATTCGTGTCGTCTAGGCTGAGATAGCGGATATTTTCTGTGCTTGGATCTGTACCGTGACGAGAAGTAAACACCGATCTGTATTCAATAACGGCATCGAACTTATTTTGAAATAGCATTTGACTAAGGCGATAAGCACCTGTTGTGCCGCCTAAGCTCATAAATGATTTAGGATGCTTGGTAATATAATTATCTATTTCGTGACCATATGAACGCCCTGAAGCAATGCCGATGGTGAGATTATATTTATTTACCGCATCATTTAAACTAATATTTTCAGGCAGTTCTGGATGATTATACACCACTAAGCGGTTGGCCGGAAAAGCCATAATTGGGGAGGTACTAAATAATGCATTTTCAAGGCGATCAGGTGTTTTGACTTTATTGTACAAACACACATCTTTCATTGCATGCAATTGTTGCCACTCCCTTAATCTACTCGCTGTGATAAAGTTTAACGCGATTGCACCATTGAGCTGCTTTTCAATATCGAGCAAAAATTGAGTGGCTATGTTAAATGGATCATCATTTTCCTGTGATGCAAAGTCGGTCATCATTTGCACCTTTAATGGTTTTTTAGCCATCGCTAATGAAGGCATTATTGCTAAAATACCAATCAAGAGCCCAATAACAAACTTTGACATAAAACCTATGTGAGCAAATTATTCATAGCTATTATTATAGTGTAGTTGCGTTGAAAATGACAATTATCGGATTAAATGAGATAAAGCGCTGTATTAGGAACATAAAATAATTTTTTTATTGCACTGATCATGCTTTTTTAAAGTCTGATGGAATTTTTTAAGCTAAAATAAGCGCAATTTATTTTTCTTTTAGGCGCTATTATGACTATTCATGTAATTAACCACCCACTTGTTCAACATAAACTTGGCCTTATGCGAGAATATGGCATTAGTACTAAGAGTTTCCGTGAGCTTTCGTCTGAAGTGGGTACATTATTAACCTATGAAGCGACTAAAAACCTGCCACTGGAAAAAGTAACA
>NZ_JACJFH010000142.1:0-7324 GCF_014164495.1 Pseudoalteromonas sp. SG41-5
ATCGGCAAAATCATTAAGAACACAAAAGTGATCATTATCGCGTAATTTTCGTGATCAAAGCTTAATGAGAATAAGCGATCAAAGTTAATGCCATTGGGTGATCAAAGCTGGTGAGAATATGCAATCCCACTGTAATATCCAACGAGCCTTTAGCTTAACTCGTTTTTAATTTATGTTTATTGATGGTTAAACCATAGCTGAGCTCCTATATTGATTCAATCGTTTACTTCTATTTCATGTGAAATATAAAAAGAGGATTTACTGTTGCTTTAATTGCCGTTTTGAAAGGTATTACAGGTGTTTTAGGAAGTATTTTATGTAGATACCCACTTTAATTTATCTCTCAAAATTGAACCACAAAACTTGCCGTGTAGCTAAAAACCTAAATATTTCCACGCTTAAAATACTTATAAAAACTGATTATCGGAATCAAAATTTTAATTACAGACAGCCAAATAATTGCATTGTTGCGGTGTGAATGTTTAATTAATGATATTCAGCGCTAGGCTAATAACTTTCACTGTTACTAAGGTTCGCTCGTCGTTTCCAGCCTTAGCTTTCACAATAGCTCGTCTGTGAAGATAGTCGACCGACTGCACCATGGAATACACGAGTAAACTGCGTTATCAGTTTTAACCAGTTCTCAGGGCTAATATTGACTCGATCTAGTACAGGATCAGTGTGTTTAACTTAAAAGTAGGAGTCATACCAACTCTCGGCTCAACTGCCGAGATCAGATTACAACCGCTTGTTAGTGCTATTCCGCTGCATATGTTTTGACGATATTGCCATAATAAATATACTTATCCATGGATTTATCCGCGTAAGCATCAGAGTTATTTATGTGTCCATAACCCCCAACTTTAGCTAGATTCTTCCCGTCCTTGAAAGATATAGAAATCCCATGTTCAATCTCCCAATCGCATCCACCTGTAAATTGACAGAAAAATTCCTCAGTTATAGAGCTTCTGCTAATTGATAAAGATGATATATGTACGAACTCAAATATATCATCTTCATTCTCCTGAGCTGGCATATCTTCAAGGCACTCTTCTCCGACGTCTAAGACAAAGTCTCTATAGTATGCGAATAGGTGCTCCTTGAGATATTCTCTGTCACCTTTGTCCAGAGCCAATGTATTATTTAGTGTTTTCTCTAATTCAGATTTGAATTCATCTAATTCTTGATCATTGAAATCAAGTCTTATCTGAAGCTTTGAGTTGTTCAGAAAAGGGATCGATAATTCCGAAGAAAGCCAATCATACCATTCTTCATCGTATTCACTTTTCACTTTAGTAAAAACTATGTTTCCGATCGCTAATTTCATACGATTTCTCACGAAGAACTAACGAGCCTGTAGAATTACTCGTTTTTAATTTATTTTTATTGATGCATTAACCATAGCCGAGTTCCTATTTTGATTCAATCGTTTACTTCTATTTCATATGAAATATAAAAAGAGGACTTAGCGTTGTTTTAATTGCCGTTTTGGAAGGTATTGCAGGTGTTTGAGTGGCTTATTTGAGGTGATAATGGCTCACACTAATTAGTGCGTCGTGTTTTGCAGTTTTTCTAGATTATGAACAAGGCAATACAGTTGCCGCAGAATGACGTGAAGGCATTCACTTCTATTTATCCACGTAAGGGCAACTGTTTATGCTTTTACCAATAATGAAGCCAGCAGCCTTGAATAATGCCATGATCAGGTTAACTGATGAATGTCTCGGCTCTGGCATCCTGCTTCGCTCTACCTTCTAAATCCATTTAGTCGAAGTGCCTCAGCGATCCCAAAAGGATACGGGAAAAAACTGGCTGCGATGAAATCACAATAAGAGATTACTGCGTAACGCGCCTATATGTGTTGTGCATAAATTAGTCACCGCCACCAGAGTCGCTGCTAGAAAAACCTCCATCACCCCCTCCGCCATAATGTGAAGAACCAAATAGAGCACCAAAAAGCCCAACTCCAGTTACGGAAGTAATTGTATTGTTCATTGACTCGCTAGATTCATTAACAGGTGTATTAGCTTTGAAAGTTGCAACATCACAATACATTAAATATGCATAATGAATATGCCTTTTATCAAAGCCCATTTCATCAATGGTTTTATCAACTTGACCTTTGGCATACGTTGCTGAACCGCCATACCTTTTAGCTAATGCGGGACGAAGTTTGTATTTATACTTTCGAATCGTTGAATTTTTACCAAACATTGTTGAAACTCCCTTTACGCCTAACGTCTTATTGAACACCATTTTGGTGGCTTATAACACCTCAAAACGGCCTATATTACATACTCTGATAATTCTATTAATAATTACCTTTGTAAACAAGTAATTAAAATAGCTAAAATCAAGGCTTGTTATTTTGCATCAAAACAGCAGTGAATAATGTTATCGGGCAAAATTAAAATATTTATGGCGGTGGGGCTAAATTTAACTTATACCAATATCTGCATACAGCTCACAACTGTCTATCAGATGAAATATAAACCGGTGTGTCAAAACTTTAAGATCAGGTAGGTGCTACTACAGTTAATAACCACCAGCTGATAAACATATTTATCAGCTGGCAATTATTATTTGTTTCTCATTCAAGAGCAGTAGCTACAATTTAACTAGTGCCCTATAACTTTAAATGAAATCGAACTTGGGTATTGCTCACTATGGTAAAGTTTATGTTGCGCTTTTACGAAATCTTCAGCCTTGGCTTTAAAGATATTATCAACATACTTTTGTGGGTTCATATCCATAAATGGAAACATGCTACTTTGAACTTGAATCTGTAACTTGTGCCCGCGTTTAATGGTATGTAAAACATCCAGTAATTCAAAATTAACTAAAGTGGGTTTATTTGCCTCAAATGGTTTGGGCTCACTCATGCTGTCTCTAAAACGACCACGAATAATGCCCCATCTAACTAATTCGTGGCGGTTACCTGTGGCTTCATCAACTTTGTTAGTGGATTCATCCATACCAGGAAATACATCAACTAGTTTTACTACAAAGTCCGCTGCACTTTGGCTGGTAGAAACATACAAGTTTAGATCTATAGCACCTGCAATAGTTTGATCTTCTTTAGCTACATCACTATTAAATACTAATACATCGGTACGTCGAGCTGTAAAACGCTGATCTTCAGCCATATAAGGTCGATCCCAACCTCGACTTGTATGTGCAGAGTGTGGCACGGGTTTATTAGGGTCGCTAATATAATCGCTCGAACCACCTTGCTTATCTGTTGAAGTTAATAATTGCTCGTTGTTACCAAGATAAAGCGTCACATCGCTCGTTTCTTTTGGCGGCCAAGTATCAAACTCACGCCATCTGTTGGCACCCGTTTCAAAAATCGTCGCTTTCGCTAAAGACGCTTCTTTAGTGCCTTTTAAATTATGCTTAAAAAATGGCAGTAATATATGCTCTTGGAACCACTCACTGGTATCAAAGCCAAAATTAGCTTCGCCCATTTTGTCGCCTTCTCCGCGATTCCACTGACCGTGATACCAAGGGCCCATAATGATATGTACATTATCTTTTTTATTGTGCTTAGACATTTTTTGATAGGTCGCTAATGGCCCATACAAGTCTTCAGTGTCATACCACCCACCGACAATTAGTGTCGCTGGCTTTACATTATCAAGATGTTGCAAAACATCACGCTTTTGCCAAAACTCATCATAATTAGGATGCTCAGTTAATTCATTCCAAAAAGGACGCTCGCCATTAAAATATTTTTTATTTACGTTTGAAAGCGGGCCTAATTTACGGAAAAATTCATAGCCATCGGGTGTTGTAGAATCCATTCCTTCAGGCCAATAAGCAAACTGACCTTCCCGTTGTTTATCAAAGGTATCGAAAAAGATAAATGCCATTGGTGTTGAAAAAGCTCCGTTGCGATGAAAGTCATCATAAAACCAGTTAGCAATAGGAGCCTGTGGTGAAATCGCTTTTAATGCTTTGTGACTATTAATTGCAGCCACCGACGTGTAGTAACCAGGATAAGAGGTACCCCACATGCCTACTTTGCCATTGTTGTTTGGGATATTTTTAACTAGCCAGTCAATGGTATCGTAAGTATCGGTTGCATCATCAACCGCTTTACCACCTTTGTCTCCGGCATCTTGAGGACGCATATTTACATAGCTACCCTCAGACATAAACTTACCGCGAACATCTTGAAAAACAAAAATAAACCCTTCTTCTTCAAAAATCTCACTGGGCCCTAACTTGGCTTTATACTTATCTACACCATAGGGAGCAACACGATACGGCGTGCGTTGCATCATGATTGGATATTTACTTGATTTATCATAAGGTACATAAACCGCTGTAAATAATTTAGTACCATCGCGCATTGGTATTTGGTACTCGTATTTAGCATAATGAGAGCGAATATATTCAGCTCTTTTATCTTCCTGCTTATTTTCTTCTGCTTGTATGAAGCTTGCAAAAATTAAACAGCAAAATAACCCTATAAATTTTGTCATTTTATTATTTTTCATAAAGTACCTTCATAGTTAGTTTAACTATGTTTTTATTGATGAATTTTCAATCTAAACTTACTATAGCCAAAAGTGTGATGCCATAACAACGCGCTAAAGTAGGCTAAATCAGCGATAAAAGCCGATAACCTCTGAAAAATAAAGCCTTTAAGCACTAGTGACTCTTTAATCAAACTAATTATTCAGTCGGTATTATTAAAACAGCTACTTTGCCCTCAGAACCTGCAAATAAAAAACGAGCATTACTGGCGCTTAATGTAAAATAACCGGTATTATCATATTTTGGATTAGCAAGTGGTTGCCACGTATTTCCTTGATCGTATGAAATGTCACTGCCTGTTTTACCCGTTGCAATGCAAGCGAATGCGTTACATGCCATCGCACTTCTTAGTCCACGGTCACCCGATTTAACATGTTTCCAACGATTTTTTATAACGTCATACCGTGCCATATTTGGATAGTTTTTGTCACGTTGCAGGTAATCACCACCAACAACAAATAAATCATCATCACTATTCAAAGCCAGACCATAACCACCAGCAGTATCCGCGCTACGATACAAAGGAACACTTTTCCTTAGCCAAAATAGTCCACCATCATTTGAGTGATAAACAGAAGCCGACTTTCCACCCGTTGTTAACCACGCTTGATTATCTTTTCCTACAATGAGTGTATTACCACTGGCGGCAAATGCGGACTCTGAAGGTATTAAGCTAGGTAAATTTACTTTATCGGTTCGTGTCCATGTTTTGCCGCCATCTTGTGTACGTTTAACTACATAATAACCATCGACAGGATCACCCATTAATAAACCATTGTCTTGATCCCAAAATGCAATTGAATCAAAAAAACCTGCCTGATCCTGATTCTGTAACAATAATTGCCAACTTTTACCTGCATCTGTTGTTTTATATAATGAAGACTGTTTACCTGAGCCAACACTCATTACAATCGCGGTTTGCGTATCAAACACCGCAATATCACGAAAGTCATTATTTATGCTGCTTTTAACACTGCGATCATGCCAATGTTTACCGCCATCTTGGCTCACCCATACACTATTATTGGTACCTGTGACCCACAACGATTGATCAAATATCGCCGAACCACGAAGTGAAGGCTTACCATCAATCAATGTATGCTGAAAGCCATCAACTTGCTGAGCAATAGCTAAGTGGCTAAACACAAAAAAGTCAGTACACAGAACGCTGTTAAGCTATGAAACGCTGTTATTATCATTATGAATCACCGATACCAATTAGTTTATTTTATAGTAGTTAACATAAACGCAGAGTAAGTTAGTCATCCGTCCTTGTTAATCTTACTCCATCAACAACCATTGACCACTGCCCATCGCTAAAAAATGGTGGTTGCGAAACCTCAAAAGTTGTATTCATTATAAGCATATCAACTAAGAAATTATCGCCATCAAACTCATCAACGGATGATGAAATAGAAGTTCCACCTCGTTGATAGTCAAAAGTTCCATCTGGGAGTATTTCTAGATACATGCCAGGACCTTGCCAATAACCTATATAAGCAAACTTATCTGCGGGTATTGGCTTACTGCAAGCACTCAGTGCCAACATAATAAATAAAGTGATAACTATTTTTTTCATTCGTTTCATTGAGACTTCGCTAAATTAGGTAATTCAGTGTAGCAATAAACACCTCACACTTACTACTTGTGTATCGATAAATTAATACAAATCATAGTAATAGCGTATCCATTAGATTGATGAGTGACTTTATTGCACACTCAACCATAACGTGTCTATTTTACTACAAGCGTCACCGTAACATTCGCTAAAAAACCAAGTAATAAATGCTTAGTACTCAATACTTATCCGAATATAGTTAATAGTAGAAAGGCTTAACTACCCATTTACTACTTGGAAAATACATTTAGTTACTCTAGTATCAACTTGTCTAGGCTAACTATTTGCATTTAAATGAAATCATTTCCTTCGCTGTATTTTGCTAATCTATTTTTAATTATTGGCACCGGTTTACTCACCACCTATTTAGCCCTCTATTTAGGGAAAAATGGCATCTCGACCTTTTGGATCGGGTTAATGACCTCATGTTATTACATGGGTTTGTTGCTTGGCTCAAAGCTTGGTTATCACCTTATTAAATCGGTCGGCCATATTAGGACCTTTGCAGCCAGTACCGCCGCTGTTTTAGCGTGCGTTGCAGCACACGGCGTTAGCGATAATATTTATTTATGGTTAGCCCTGCGACTATTTGTAGGCCTTGGTATGATGTGTAACTACATGGTGCTCGAAAGCTGGCTCAACGAACAAGCTGCACCAGAGTCTCGCGGGCGAGTGTTTTCGTTTTATATGATCACCTCTTATCTGGGTATGATTTTAGGTCAATTTGCATTAGCCGAATTCCCAGAGCTTGGCTATGCACCACTATTTTTAGTGTGCATGGCGCTGGCAATTGGCATTATTCCTATTTCAATCACTCGTAGGATTCACCCCAAGCCATTAAAACCAATTCAAGTCAGTCTGCTTGACTACTTTAAAAAAGTACCGCAATCACTTACAGCTGTTCACTTTGCGGGTATTATAAATGGCAGCTTTTACGGCCTTGCACCAACATTTGCCAAGTTATCTGGGTTTAATTCGTCAGAAATTGCCATTTTTATGTCTGCCACTATTTTTGCAGGTCTGATCGCGCAATGGCCAATGGGGATATTGTCGGATAAAATACGTCGTAGCGTGTTGATCCGCACCAATGCGGTTGCGATTGGTGTAGTTAGCTTGGCTTTATTTTTGCTACCTATTACGCAAACACTCGCCTTTGCACTCACT
>NZ_JACJFH010000143.1:0-7152 GCF_014164495.1 Pseudoalteromonas sp. SG41-5
AAAAATCAGATGCTGTACTGCTTAGTATCAGCCTGACTATTTTAGTGTACAGCTGCGTGTTTATTTGGGTGTTTGCAGTTAAGTCACTATCTAAAATATGGATCACTATTTTACTAACTACTTCAGGGTGTGCTCTGATCTTATCATTACTAAAGGGTTGGCTATGAAAGAGAGTTTTTTCCGCTCCATGACCTGGATGCATACTTGGGTTGGATTATTAGTATGCTGGCTACTCTATTTAATATTTTTTGCTGGTACGGTGAGTTTTTTTCGGGACGAAATAACGCTATGGAATCAACCAGCGCTGCACAATGTACAAGCGCCTGAACAGCGTGTAGCGCAACAGCGTAGCCAAATTATCAGTGGTATTAATTACCTACAAAATGCAGGCTCGGAGTCTACGCGTTGGGGAATTTACTTGCCCACAGAGCGAAAACCGCAGCTTAACTATGCTTATGAAAAGCCTCGTCCTGAAGGGAAGCGTTTTGGTGGTTGGCAAGAGCACAATATCAACCCACAAACAGGCGACGAAATAGCACAAACAAGAGACACCAGAGGTGGTAACTTTTTTTACCGACTGCATTTTGACCTACATTATATTGATGTACGCACAGCCCGATGGATTGTCTGCTTTGCGAGCTTATTTATGTTGGTAGCGCTGATATCTGGGGTGGTGATCCACAAACGTATTTTTAAAGATATGTTTAGCTTTCGTGCCAATAAAGGCAGCCGCAGTTGGTTAGATGGCCATAATGTATCGTCTGTATTGGCGTTACCTTTTCATATTATGATCACTTATACAGGCCTAATCACGCTAATATTTATGTTATTCCCCTATCCAGCAATGACCGCATACGAAGATGGTATTCGTGGTTTATTTAACGATGTGTCACCCACTAATGTGCGCACCTAAACTAGCCCAGATAGAGCGCCATTAATTGCCATCGATACTATTATAGATCAAGTTTATACTAACTGGCCTGATGCTGACTTAACACAAATATCAATTCGTGATCCAAATAAAGCCTCAGCCACAATTACAGTCCGTGCAGACACCGGTAGCCTAGTTCGCGACCAAACACCCACCTTATTATTTAACGGTGTAGATGGCAGCTTAATAGCTAAAACTGCTGCCCAATTAACCAATACAGAAGTGTTCTATGACTCGCTAACAGCCCTACATACAGGCCGTTTAGCTAACCCATTATTACGCTGGTTATACTTTTTATGCGGCGTAGCTGGCTGTGTAATGATAGCAACTGGCTGTATTATGTGGGCTAAGCGTATTCGCGAACGCATGAAAAAAGACCAACCCGCTACAATTGGCTTAAAGTTGGTAGAAGGGTTAAACCTTGCCACATTAATGGGCTTACCACTTGCAACCTGCGCATTTTTTATTGCCAACCGGTTACTGCCTATGACAACCCCTGAGCGCGCTGATAAAGAAATACTTGCATTCTTTGTGACTTGGCTAGCCGTTGCTTTGTTTGCGCTATTTAAACGCGCAAGGCCGCAGTGGATTTTACTCGCGTGGATAAACGGTATCGCCTGTCTCAGCGTGCCTGTTATTAATGCTCTTACCACCAATGGCAATCTAATAAGCTACTTGCTAAACGGCCAATGGGCGTTGTTTAGTTTTGATTTAATGTGCTTAATATTTGCAGCCTTATTTGTAATTCAGGCCAAAAAAATACCAACTCACACTCCGGCTAAAACACCGCAACAACGGGCGCGCCGTTCAGCAAAAACTAAGTTACAGGAGCAACCATAATGCATGAATTACTGCAATTGAGCCTATGTTTACTGGCATTTAATTGTTTTGCTTTGGCTAAATTTAATCATTACCGTGATGTATTTAAAACCCGCCCTAGCGACAAACTCAGTAAACAGTTTTTGATCGCTGCTTGGATCAGTATTTTACTAAGCTTAGTACTGAGTGTTGTACAACATAACGGCTACGGCGCTTTACTATTTTGTGGTTACATGGCGCTAAGTGTCTTAATATTAATGATTTTTTATAGCTTCAAAGCATCTTGGGTAAAAATAATGACTGCTTTAAATATCACCGTTGTAATGCTCAGTGGGCTGTTTTTAACTGTTTTTTAAGCTTAGTTAGTAAAAATATGATCTGAGCAAAAAAAAAAGGCAAACTAACTTAGTTTGCCTATATCCAAATGATTTGGTTATAAATAGTAGGGGGATACTCATGTTACAAATAGCTTGATTGAAGCTATTGCCAATCAATCTATGTGGAACATAATATCCCTCTAATGTGTCATATTTATTACCTAGTAATTACTTTTTAATATAAAAAAATAAAACCTATTACTGTGTAGTCGTAGCAAAGTCAAAGTTACACAAGCCGCCCTACATAGCTATTCTCTATCACTGTAAAGGGGATTTACAGTCATGGTGTACTGTTCTGTTTAACCATAATCAGGTTGTCAGTATCAAAGCCTTTTTGCTGCGCAAGCACTTTAAAGTCAGCTAAGCGTTGCTCACTCACAGTGGGGGTACGCGATAATAGCCACAAATAATCGTTATTGTAGCCAGATACGTACGCATATTGGTAATTTTGTTGATCTAACTTAAATACAATATAAGAGCTGTAAAAAGGACCAAAAAACGATACTTTTAAATGACCAACATTATTGCTATCAACAAATTTCGCAGTACCTTGAGCCTCACTCCATTTGTTTTCCTCACTATTAAAACCACGGTTTAGCACAGTTACAGAGCCATCATCGTTAATTGTATAATCCGCTGTTATATTATCTAAACCCCGCTCAAAGGAGTGATCTAATCGGGCTATTTCATACCACTTACCTTGGTACTGTTCGATGGAAAAAGGACTCACTGGTGCAACCTTATCGGGCATGCCAGTACAGCCAAGTAGTAAACTACTCACAAACAGAGTAAGAGTGATAAATAATTGATTTTTCATCGTTGATTCCTTGATAGTTAATTAGGCCACCAACGCAGTAAAGCATAAAAAGTTCACTTAATACTAGTTGTTCTAAAAGCCTTAGGTTAGGATCATTTTTTTACTAACTATTAGAAGTTAACAATGAAGATATGGGTTGATGCTGACGCCTGTCCAGTGGTGATCAAAGAAATTTTGTTTCGTGCCGCAGAGCGTACGCAAACTGAAACAATTTTAGTCGCTAATCATGCAATGCGTATTCCGCCTTCAAAATACATTAGCCGGTTGCAGGTCTCATCAGGGTTTGATGTGGCTGATGACGAAATCGTCAAACGTATTGCAGCCAATGATCTAGTGATCACCGGTGATATTCCGCTAGCATCAGAAGTAATCGATAATGGCGGCCAAGCGCTAAATCCTCGCGGCGAACTGTATACCAGTGAAAATATTCGCTCGTTACTAAATGTGCGCGATTTTATGGATACTATGCGTTCAAGTGGCGTTGAAATGAACGGCGGACCGCCACCGCTTAGCCAAAGTGATCGTCAAAACTTTGCTAATAATCTAGACCGCATTCTAGCTAAAAATAAATGAGTAAGGCTGCAAGTAATATAGGCTTTGGTGACCCAGCTTTTACAGTCGCTGTGTATATAGCGAATGTACCACCGATGCCACAGTACACCAACCTAAGTACAGTGACGTCATGTGTGGATGGACAAATTGCCAGCATCAACCAAGCCTGTGGTAATGGCTGGCGTAAAGTATTTAATGTATATGCTAAAGTGTTATTTGCACTGCCTAGCGAGTATTACCAATTCGCCAAACTCGCCCCGACTTGGCAACACTATCGTGATGAACAACTGCTGCAGCTTAATAGTCAAACTGCCTTACTTTTTAGCCCTCCGGTTTTAAATAACAATAATACCTTGCATATTATTGCCGGACGCACATATGCTAAAGCGCTGCTGCAGCAAGGACACTTACAGTGCCAATTACAGTGGTTAGATGAAGAATTTGCTATCGATAAAGTAAACAAGTTGATTGTGTGTCCATACTTTGATTACCGCCAACTTAGCAATATAAAAATAGCGCGACTTAGTCAGCTAGTTGCCCAGTGTTTTGTGGCAGAGTAAGACTTTGTTAACTAACCTTAAGGTAATTTGCATATTATGGACAATTTAACTTTATGAAAATCCTCGTCGTTGACGATATGCCTTTGATGCGCCATGTATTAATAAATATGTTAAGAAAACTAAATTATCACGATATTGTTGAAGCGACTGATGGAATACAAGCATTAAGTTTATTACAAAACCAAGGCTATGATTTAGTTATCACCGACTTGCATATGCCAAAAATGGATGGCAAAACTTTACTCAATCGTATTCGTGATGACCAAGAGTTAGCCGAAATCCCGGTGTTAATGATCACCTGCGAAGACAGCTCCACAGCAATCAAAGAAATTATCGCCGCGAAAGTGTCAGGCTTTATTGTAAAACCTTTTAATTTAAATGTGTTAGATAGCCAGTTAAAGAAAGTTATGAAGTTAGAAAGTTAGTCAATCTCAACGCTATGTTACTTTAAACATTGTTTAAGTGCGTCATCATCTTGCTGAAATCTAGATAATAACCAAGCTTGAAAAGCGATTACCTTTGGCCAATTAAAATGCTCCTTAGGGCCCACTAAATAATATTTATAGTGGCAGTTATATTCAAAATTAGGGTAAACTTCTAACTGCCCTAATTTGATATGGGACTCAATTAAACGTCGCCTCACACCACAACCAGATAGGTTTCACTCATCAGATAACTCATATAACCCCAGCATAACTTTATGAACTAATTCGCTTTTGCGTGATCGCTACTGTAGTATCATAAATGAAGAATTTATAACCAATACAGATTTTTTACCATGATCATAAATGCTAAATTACACAATGCGAACAGCTAAACGATTACGTAATATATGCAACGCTAGTCTGTTACTACTGTTGTGTGTAAGTAACGCCAGTAAAGCAGTACCGACAGCGCAAAGTATTGACTCAACGACAATTCAACTTAGCGCAGGTGAATGGCCGCCTTTTCTCAGTGAATCGCTGCCCTACCAAGGTGTAGTAGCGCATTTAATTCGCGATATATTTGCGGAAGCAGGCATTACCGTTAACTTTACATTTTTACCTTGGTCACGTGCATATCACGATACCGAAAATAACAAATATGCCGCTACTGCGGTATGGATGTTCAGTGACGAAAGAGCAACTGCTTACTTATATAGCGAACCGGTACTCAGTGAACGATTTGTGTTTTTTTATCAAAAGCAGCGCCATTTTGATTGGCAAAATATTGCAGATTTAAAAGGCCTATTACTCGGTGGTGGGCTTGGCTATAGTTATGGCCCAGAGTTTGATAAAGCCCTTGCCGAAGGCTCTTTTGAAATGTCGCGGGTAGGTAATACCGAGCAAAACTTTCGCCGTTTAGCACTAGGGCGTATCGACGCCTTTGCTGAAGAGCAAAGTGTTGGCTACTTTACCCTCAAACACCAACTGCCCGATCTTGTTAATGTTATTAGCCACCACCCCAAACCCCTGTTAATTAATAAAAGCTTCTTACTATTTCCAAAAAATAACAGCGAAAGTGAAAAACTGCTCAACACCTTTAATCAGTACTTATCACAGTTTAAGCACAACGGCCGTTACCAATCTTACTTTAAAGGTTTAGAGCAAGGTGATTATCAGCCCCAAGCCAAACTACAGTAACGAGTTAACCCGTAGTTCATACTTTACGTGACAATAAGCCTAACCTAACCCGGCGTTTACTTAGAGCGACTTGTTTGCACTTAATCTTTAAACCAGCGGTAAGCGCCAAAAACTCCCATAAAGGCAAGACAACCAACAGCCACTAATTGCCAAACTTTGTAGTTATAGCCTTCATTTTCCAAAGCAACTGTATTCAAACGGGTATCAGCTTTTGACACTGGGGTTAGCGTCATCGAATGTGTAATTGTGGCTATTGCAGTAGCGTTTTGTTGAGATAAAACAACCGTTGGCTGTTTAACATTCGCGCTTGCTTTGCTTGGTGCTTGCCACTGGGCTTCAAATTTTGCACGCTGCTCAGCTCGATTTTCACTGCACCAAACAAAGTCAGTTTGTTGCATTTCTTTAGCACGGCAGCGCTCAGGATATTGGTAAAAGCTACTCCACGCGAGTCGCTTGCTATCACTGTCGTATGTTTTACTATAGACCGTTGAGTCATGAACTTTTTTAGTTAATAAATCATTCGCAGATGAGCGAGTATAAGTTCGTGAACCTGAACTGTGGCTCCTCCAATTAGTTGGGCTTATGCAGTGACGACCTAATATTTCAAACAACTCAGTTGAGCGCCTGCGTAAACGCTCACCTTCAGCTGCCTTATATCCTGCCCTCATTCTATCCTGAACTTTTTCTCGCTCGGCTTTAATAGCATCACACCGTGATTGCGAATACTGCTCTGCGGCCAATGTGCTATTGGTTGAAATCACGCAGATAGCCAATAAAATCCTTTTAATCATAATAAATCACTGTCGTTAAATTAGGGATAGCGTAGCATTTTTTACGCTAGCAGCAAGACTTTCAATTAGAAGTTTCCGACAACCATTCGCCTATCAAAACGATCGATAACAAAGGCCCGCATTTCACCATAGCTACGCAATTCAACGTCAGGCACATCAAGTCCTGCGCCTCTTGCCAGCAACATAGTAAATAACTCATTTACGGCAATGAAAGGCGCAGCGCCCGTTTCAAACTTAAATATTTTATTAGAACATAATTCGCCTTCACCAAACCCCAGCCTGCCGTCGATTTCGAGTAAGTTAAGCTTATCTTGAACCCCAGCGACAGAGAGCCTCGTTCGCCCGTCCCATAATGTAATAGGCTCGCCCGCTTGCTTAAAACGGTTCAACTTTTGACTCAATTGGTGATTCGTTACTTCACGAAAGGAGGTTTGCTTTACTGCACAATTACTTGCTCTAAACGATAAAGCACCTGATGTCTCCTCGCCAATCACTTTAATTAAGCCAAGGGTATACTCAAACCACCTCAAGATGCAGAATTCAGCGTTTCACAGGAGCTTAATATCAAGGCGTTACTTTGCAAGAATGGCAGTCCCTTTTAAGAAGTAACAACGCTGAGAGTAAGTGCCTGTGAAACGCCCAGCGGGTTGGTTTAAAAGCAATTTATACTGCGTTATTGATTT
>NZ_JACJFH010000144.1:0-6924 GCF_014164495.1 Pseudoalteromonas sp. SG41-5
TGCAGTAATTGCCAATGTGCTTGTTGCACTGCCAGATACTGTTAACTCAGGTGATGCAGTCCAACTAAACGTCAGTGGATCATTATCGGCATCTGTTGCTGAAGCACTGACAGAAACACTTTCGCCAGCGTTCACGGTTACAGTGCTTGATACTGATAACACTGGTTTTTTATTACTTGGTGGTGTAACAACTCCGCCTAAGCCATCGTGCATAGCATTGAGAATATCGCCATTATCTGCATCAATTTCCCATGCAAATAACCCACCTAAGTTATATTGATTAACATAAGCACCTTTAGCTATCACTGACTCACGGCTATCATAAGTGATTAGTTTACCTGTGGCGCGATTCCACACATACGCCGCTTGCGCTTGGTCATCGTAGCCTACTTCAAAGCCATTAACACCAGTACCTGCAGCACCAATCATATGAGTTTTGATGCCTTTATAATCAATAACGCCATCTTCCCACACGCCTTGTGCTGTTGAGCCTTTTAATGGACCGGAGCCTGTTGCTGTCATAGGGTTACCATCAATAGTGGTGCCTGTTGGATAAACACCTTCCCAACCACGGCCATACATAGCAGTACCAACAACAATTTTTTTCGCGTTTACATTTTGTGCTAATAATAACTGTACTGCGTTATCTGTTGTATAAGCAGGGCCTTTACGTGGCTCACCGTTTTCATCTACGCCCGTACCATTACATTGCCCTACGCTCATATGCTCACCACAATAAAGCGCAGTTTGATGGCCAGTTACGCCACTCCATGCCCCATAAAAGTCATAAGTCATAGCGAAGATATAATCCATGTATTGGCTAGCGGCTTGGTAGTCAACGTCTTCAATTTTATCGTAACCAGCGCCAATTGCTGACGTAAGCTCATAAGTACGGCCTGTTTCAGCTTCAAGCTTATCAAGCATAGCGCGCAGCTCTTGCATTAACGCAACGTATGCAGGACCATCATTTATCGGATCGCCAATATCTGGGTTAGGGCCGTCACCACCAGGAAATTCCCAGTCAATATCAACACCATCGTAAAACTTCCAGGTTCTTAAAAACTCTTCCATTGATGTTACAAAGGTGTCGCGGTTAGCTTTATTAGTAAAACCACCAAATGGATCAGAAAGCGTCCAGCCACCTACTGATGGTAAGATTTTAAGATCGGGGTAACGTTGCTTAAGTGCCATTAACTGTGAATACGTACCACGGATTGGATCTTTTGCATCCACACCTGGTAATGCTTTTTGCACAGCGGCCCATGGATCGTGGATAACCACTTCATAATCAGCAGAGCCAGCACAGGCTGTTTCAAGTGCTTGTTTAGGACTGCCAGTTAGTGATGCATTTTCACCACAAATTGGAATGAAGCCATATAAAATGTGACTTAAGTTTTGTGCTGGAATATTTGTTACATCATAATCACGACCGTAAATACCCCACTCAACAAAATACGCACCGGTCACTAACCCTGCTTTGGTACCAATATCACGATTATTAGGATCAACATCCATCGGCAATGGCGCTAAGTGCCCGCCGTCGGTATCTGCAATTACGATTGGCTTACCGGCACTGCGTGCGCAAGTAGTACCGACTTCGCATAGTTCTACATACAATGTATGGCGACCAGCTTTGTCATAAGGGAAAGAAATAGTTCCGCTCTTAGAACCTGCAGAAAGTGTGCCTTCATTTACCAACATATCATCAAAGTAAACTTTGTAGCTGTCACCACCGTCACCGCTCCATGCACTCCATTGAATATTGATGCTCACCTGCTCCACACGGGTAACAAGTTGCTTATAAGAACCGTTACCTTCTAAGTTCACTTCAACAAACGAATATTGTTGCGGTTCCCAATTAATACTTGGTGTAGACGGTGCTGCAAAGGCTGTACTTGCAAATAGAGCAACGCCAATGGCTGCTGTTAACTGTTTAATATTCATATTTCTCTCTTATCCATTATTAATTTAATTATTTAATAAGTTTGAACTACAAAACTTAGGCTTCTTATTAAAGTTTGGTCCATACATTGGCTTGTCCAGGTGTATCACCTTGAGTCCACCACTTAGCGCTATAGCGCTGTCCTTGATAGGTTACTTCAGCGCCACTTTGATAGGCTTTACTTGCATTCCAATCGTTATTCACATCCGATTGTGAATCGCTTTGCCATGCATTAGAGCTATCAGGTTGCTGACCCTGACTCCACCATTTCGCGGTATAAACAACTCCTTGAAAACTGGCTTTGTCACCGGCTTGATAAACTGCACTACTACTCCAAGCTACAACATCAGGATCAGTGATAACGCTGTCATTTACGGTGACTTTAAAACTAGTTTGAGTACTTAATTGACCATCCGAAACCGACACTGACACGGTATAATCTGTGCTTGTTGATACCTCTGGCGCACTAATCACCACGTTTGCGTCACCACCGGTAAAGCTCAGTGGTGCTGGCACTAACCAGCTGTAGCTCAATTGCGTTTGTTCATCATCAAAAGCATGAAGGTGTAAGGCTGTGCTGGTGTTTTCATCGACAACTAAATCATCTGGCGTATGTACAATTGGCGCAGTATTAGTGGGAGCGCTTTGCACGCTTAAGCTATAAGTGTAATTTTCATTACTGCTATACACTTGATTAGTCAGTACATCAGTACTGTTATAAACCACGTCACCGGCTTGATTTTGCACGCCAATTTGTACTAAATGGGCATAATCTAAGTTCAGTTGTTGTGCCAGTGCTTGCTGCCAACTCGCTTGATTCGCAGCGGTCACTTTTAATTGCTGATTGATAACCTCTTGGCCATTTTCATCAAATAAACGTGCCCAAACAGTGTCACCAGCAATGGCACTTTGTCCTTGACGAACAAAGTAACCAACACTTGACCAAACACTCGGATCCGTCGGCCCTGCGTCTGTCACAATATTGATATCGCTACAGTTATAGAAACCTTCCCCCACCACATCAATACGTTGCCAACGGCTATATAAAATAGCATCGCCGCTACGCCCTTGTGGAATAGCAACATTCATTTCGTAATAACGCTTGCCATCGGTATCTTTGATAACGTCAATATTTTCATGTTGTTGAACTAGCTCTAAGTCAGCCCACGTCAATACATCTGTTGCTGCATTAAAGCTTGGTTTAGTTAAATAAAACTGCCAAAAACTGGGATTATGCGGCGTTGCTGCTAAGTAACGAATTTGAATTTCACCATTGGCATTAGGCACCACATCACTGCGTTGCCAATGCGGCGAAGGTAAATCCATACCACGCTTTGCGTTGTCACCACCGGCACATAACGACCCATTTGGTACCTTAGCCTCTACCGCAGCTTGATTTAAGTAGTCCGGTGTATTAACTGAAAACTCAATATCTTGTACAAATTGCACTGTACCCGACTCTAAAAATGCGGCACGACAAGCAAGGTTTGGAATATTAGTGCCATCTTCTGGCCACCAATACCCACCATCGGCTTGGCAAAAAGCTTGCCGCGCTTTTGGGCTATCCATATAACCATGGGCGTTCACTTGCGCTGGCATAATTGTTAGTAATACGCTGCTTGCCACTGCCGAGAGTGATAAAGTTTTAAATTTAATAGCTTTCATTGTTTTGTCCTTGAAAAGCTGAAATTTTGGGACAAGCAAACTTGCCCCTATTATTTACTTACAGACTACAACTTTTAGTCCAGTCAGCTGTTGCTCCTGGTTCAGAACTTGTCCACCACTTCGCTTTATAAACGGCACTGTTATGAACCATTAAGTCACCGCCTGCGGCATGGCTTGGATTGCCTGCCCAGTCTTTTTGAGGGAAGTTTGGATATACAGGGATTGAGCTCACAGCCACACCTTCACACATACCAGATGTATCGCCACCACCATTACCAGGATCCGTGGTGTCGCCGCCACCGGTAGTCCCATCAGGCAATTGTGGGTATTCAAATTTGAACGCGTAAACTTTGCCATCTTTTTCTATAGTAAAGTTACTAGGACCGGTAATTGGCATGTAATACATAACTTGCGCATTGACTGTTTTGCCACCACTGAAGTCTTTCGGTTGACCGCCCCATTCATTGTTCAGAGTGATTGAAAAACGGTGGAATTCATTTTCATACCCACCAATGTTGTTACCTGCGGCATTTGAGCCATTTACTTCAACTGCCATGCCCAATTTTTCTTGTGCGTTCCAGTTAGATTTAAAAATAGCCGATGTTGATACAGGTACATCAAACGAAATTTTCGCACCGCTTAGATCAATATTGGAGTTATTAGTGAACGCAAATGTTGGGCTAATTGGGTAGTTATCATCACCAATTGGGAAGTCTTTTGCTGCAAACGTTACATCTACCGCTTCAGTTGGTACAACAAAGTTTGGATTACCTGGATGAGTGTCGTACGCCACACCACTTTGGTTAAACTTGTCATAAGCCAAAGTTGTTAAGGTAGAACCCATGAAGTACTCACCTTTTGCTGAGTCAAAATCATAATCACCAGCAAGTTCCCAGAACATGATACCGCCAAGGCCATTGTTAATTACGTAATCAACTTTAGCTGCCATAGACTGCTCATCTTCAATAGATAGGAATACTTTTTTCTCTGAGTTCCATAACCAAGGTGCAACAGCAACGCTGTCATAGTGACGTGTATAAGTACCCGTTAATTGATCATCAACATCAGTCTCTGGTGTTAAGCCATACACACCTAAGTACGAACCAACAATGCCGTTCTCAAGATTTTTAACATGCCACAACGGGTTAGAACCTGCTGGCATTTCTTGTCCTGCATCGTTCTTATCATGCCAAAGATTATCAATGCCTAATGCGCCATTACCACACTTGTTCTTTTCACCAACGCCGGTACCTGTTGCGCAATCAGCTTGATTAGGTAGTGCAGATTGCCCCCACAGCCCATTAGTACCCCCGCTGACATCTTTAAAACCTCGGGTGTAGTAAGGAATACCAATATTGATACGTCCTGCCGATACTGCACCACGAAAATAACGTACCGCCCAATCAGTATTTAAATAACCAATCCCTTCAAACTCAGCTGTTGAGTAAACCCCCCATTGCGCTAGTTCAGAATCAATACCGGTATCAAACAAGGCCGCATTGTGGCCAACATGCGAGTTCCATGCACCGTGAAGGTCATAAGACATGATGTTAACGTAATCGAGGTATTTAACCGCTTGGAATGTTTCCATACCACGTAGTAAATAACCTGAAGAAGGCGATGCAATTGTTAGTAAATAATGTTTACCCGCTTTTTCACCAGCACGGTCTAGCTCTTCGCGCAGCTTTTTCATTAGTACTTGGTAAGATGCATTTAAACCTGCACGACGTGCATTTGAAATTGGGAAATCATCAGGATGACCTGAATCTTTCATTGATGATGGGTATTCATAATCAATATCAACACCATCAAAACCATATTTTTCAATGAACTCGACTGAGCTTTTTGCAAAGGCATCAATACCCGCTTGATTAACTGAACCATCTGCATTGGTCGTCATGGTATAAAAACCACCACTTTCAACGCGGCCCGTTTCATCAAAGAAACCACCCGTTTCAGCCCAACCACCTACAGATACTAATGTTTTAACGTGTGGGTGTTGTTTTTTGAATTTGTTTAAAAGATTAAAGTGACCTTTATACGAGAAGCTTGGGTCCATTTCGGCACCTACCACTCCTGGCCATTCCATATTTGTAGCTGGATTACCTGCAGCATTTGGATCGCCAATCGATACTTTATTATTGGCATCAACATGGGCAAACGCATAGTTGATATGAGTTATCTTATCCCATGGAATATCATTTACTAAATAGCTCGGTTGGCCATTTGCGCCATTGCGCCAACTGGTAAAGTAACCAATTACACGACGCGGATGATCAACACCCATTATCTCACGACCATCTGCATCATACACAGTACAATACGGCGTATTTACACCTGGTGTTTGATATAACCCCTGCGGATGACAATCAGTTCCAGTCACTGGTCCGGTATTTTCTTCAACAACAGTAAGCAGCTTTGTTACTTGGGCTGTTGCGCCTTCGTTATCAGTTACCGTTAACGTAAAGGTTGCCTGACCAAGCGCTGTTGCTTGCCAAGCATAACTGCTTGATGCCGTACTTGCTTGGTGCACATCAGCACCATTAACCGCAAAGTTAAGTGCCGTTACTTGACCATCACTGTCAGTACCAGCAAGCGCAAACACCACTTGTGAGCCAACCGTTAATTCTGTTGGTAAACTGCTGAAACTAATTGTTGCCACCGGTGCTTGATTAACCGGCTCCACGATCTCAGTAACACTGATCGTATTGATCACTTGCGTAGATTGCGCGCCATCGTCATCGGTTGCCACAGCACTCACTTGATGTGTGCCGACAACTGCAGGCCAATTAGTACTAAACGGTGCGCTACTATCAGTTGCGATTAATGCACCATCAACAAAAAACTCAACTTTTGTCACAGAGCCATCGTCATCGGTTGCTTGCGCAGTCATGACAACGCTGTCTTTATCAGCAAGTTGAGAATTGTTTGCGGGGGTTAATACTGTAATATTTGGCGCCTGATTTTCTGTGACAGCGCTGTCACACAAACCCAAAAGTTTCCAATCTTGCCAGTCACCAGCATTTTCAACTGGATTTGACTGTGTCCACCATTTTGCCTCATACGCATTATCTTGTGCGTGTACTTGGCTGCCACCGCTGTGAGTTTGACCCGTTTGCCATTGTGTTAATACACTACAGTCAACTGCTGCATGCGTACTTAAGCCTACAAAACTAAGCGATACCGCACTTAGCTTAAAAGCATTTTTTATTGTCATTTGTGAGCTCATAGCTCCTCCGCCCAGGGTTAAATATAACATTAAATTTACAACTCAGTTTAAAAACTACCACAGTTAACTCATACGTCAACTTAATTTG
>NZ_JACJFH010000145.1:0-6904 GCF_014164495.1 Pseudoalteromonas sp. SG41-5
GGCAAAAAACTCTGGCAAAGTAATGCTGATGGTTATATTTTCTTGCAGCTGACTAAATTCGTTAATGGTTTTTTCGAGTGCTTTTATAAGTGGTGATACCGAGTCATAAAAGTTTTTCCCCGCAGCTGTAAGTCTGATCGAGCGTGTTTGGCGCTCAAACAACTCAATCCCTAACTGTTCTTCTAGTTGCTTTATTTGATGACTAACAGCAGATGGAGTCAAATAAAGCTGATTGGCGGCTTCTTTAAAGCTTAGCGTTCTTGCCGCAAAACAAAATGAACGCAATCCTCTGATAGGTGTTTGCATAGTCGTTGCTAGTAATTCTCAATAACGTTAGTTAAGCAATTATTATCCCAATTTGCAAAAAACCTCTGCTTAAAGTATGGGAATAGGTAATATTTGCCAGAATGCCTAATAAATAGACTTTATTGGATTGTTTAATCTGCTATAAGTATTTAAATAGCTAATATATTAAGTTATTTCCGTTGCTTATTAAATTATATGTTTAAGCAATTTCAGTGATTTTCACAATCATGGGGCATTATACGCTATTTGTGTGACAAATTGGTGCAGCCAAAAAAAATCCCTCTTGCGAGGGATTTTGGGTAACTCAGCGCCATTGGCACTGGGAATGAGGTCGGTACAAGGTGGACCTGAGCGTTAAATTAAAAAACCATCTCAGGGATTTCACCATCAACAAGTAATTTACCTGCTGTTTTACTAATAATTTCATCAACTGACACGCCCGGTGCGCGTTCTAAAAGATGAAATGCGCCGTCTTTGACTTCTAACACGGCTAAATCTGTTACTATTTTCTTCACACAGTTAACACCAGTTAAAGGTAAAGAGCAACTTTCTAGCAGTTTCGAGTCACCATGTTTACTTGCATGGGTCATAGTAACGATAATATTTTTTGCACCAGCGACAAGGTCCATCGCGCCGCCCATGCCTTTGATCAACTTTTTAGGGATCATCCACGATGCGATACTACCGTTTTGGTCAACTTCAAATGCACCTAGAACAGTTAAGTCTACATGACCTCCACGGATCATTGCAAAACTATCTGCACTATTAAATATGGCTGCGCCTTTAGCTGCTGTCACGGTTTCTTTACCTGCGTTGATCATATCTGCATCAAGCTCTGCTTTAGTAGGGTATTGCCCCATGCCTAGTAAGCCATTTTCAGACTGTAACATCACCTCAATGTTATCAGGTACGTAGTTTGCCACTAACGTAGGAATACCGATACCGAGGTTAACGTAATAACCGTCTTGTAGTTCTTGTGCAACGCGCATTGCGACTTGTTCACGTGATAATGCCATAATTATTGCTCCTTAATCGCGAGTGGTTACACGTTCAATGCGTTTTTCAAAGTTACCTTTGATCACGCGATTAACAAAAATACCAGGGGTGTGAATTTGGCTTGGCTCAAGTTCGCCTGGTTCAACAATTTCTTCAACTTCAGCAACGGTAATTTTACCTGCTGTTGCGGCCATTGGGTTGAAGTTCATCGCCGTGTGTCGAAACACTAAATTACCATAACGGTCCGCTTTCCATGCTTTTACAATGGCAAACTCACCAGTGATTGATTCTTCTAAGATATAAGGGCGTCCGTTAAATTCTTTTACATCTTTACCTTCTGCCACAGGCGTACCGTAACCTGTTGCTGTATAAAAAGCAGGAATTCCAGCACCACCGGCACGCATTTTTTCAGCCAGCGTACCTTGCGGAGTAAGCTCTACATCAATTTCGCCGCTCAACAATTGCTGTTCGAATAGGGCATTTTCACCCACGTAGGAGGCAATAATTTTTTTAATTTGCTTGTCGTGCAATAAAATACCTAAACCAAAATCATCTACACCGCAGTTATTCGATACCACAGTAAGTTCTTTGGTTTGTTTACGTTTGATTTCGCTGATCAACCCCTCAGGGATACCGCATAAACCAAAACCACCAGCGATAATGGTATCGCCATCTTTTAAGCCTTCCATTGCAGCTTCATAACTTGAAACCACTTTATCGAAACCGGCCATGGGCCCACTCCTTATTTGTAATTATATGACTACTAATTTAAGGCTAAATATAGACTATTGATCAGTAGTTTGATTTTTAAGTGCCAAGGATACCTTGCTCACAGGTTGTTTATTTAATGCCGTGCAAATTGCCCAACCAGCTTTAGCCAGTCTTTCTAAATCAATTCCATGCTCTATGCCAAGTCCTTGTAGTAAGTAAACTACATCTTCAGTGGCAACATTTCCTGACGCACCCTTTGCATAAGGGCAGCCACCAAGGCCTGCAACCGCACTGTCAACCGTTGCTATACCTCGCTTTAAGGCAGTGTAAATATTTGTGAGCGCTTGACCATAAGTGTCGTGAAAATGAACAGCTAACAATGACTTATCAATTTCAGCTAGTAGCACGTCCAACAGCTCATCGACCTTTTTTGCGGTACCTACGCCAATAGTGTCACCTAGGCTTACTTCGTAACAACCAAGGTCTAATAACTTTTGACATACTTGTAGTACGCGCTGCGGATCGATATCGCCTTCGTATGGGCAGCCAAGCACACAACTAACATAACCACGAACACGAATATTATGTGATTTAGCAAAGGCCATTACATCAGTAAAGCGGGCTATGCTTTGGTCAATTGAGCAGTTAATATTTTTCTGACAAAAGGCTTCACTGGCAGCAGTAAAAATAGCAAATTCTTTAATACCTACAGCATGGGCTGCTTCTGCACCTTTTAAGTTAGGCGTAAGTGCCGTTAAATTAGTCGTAGGTAAATCAAGCGCACTGATCACATTGCTGGAATCGGCCATTTGTGGTACCCATTTCGGTGATACAAATGCGCCTGCTTCAATGTCTTTAATACCTGCATCAGCAAGAGCGTTAATTAAGGTTACCTTATCTTGAGTAGTTACTGCACGCTCGTTTTGTAAGCCATCACGGGCACCCACTTCAACAATGCGAACATGACTTGGTAGTGTACTATTCATCTGCTGCGCTCTCATCGCTGACAATTGCTAATAGGGCACCATGACTCACCAGAGCACCTTCTGCAAAACAATAGCTTTGCAATACACCATCATGGGGGGCGGTGAGCGTATCTTCCATTTTCATGGCTTCAATGATCACCACAGCATCACCTTTTGTGATGGTGCTGCCAACGTCAATAAGGTGTTTTACAACGGTACCGTTAAGTGGTGCTGCAAGCGGTAGGGCATCGCTTTCGTGATCACTGATATAGTGTTTATCAAAAATATCAAAGGTAGTTTGCAATGCTTTGTACATTACTGTGATGGTATTGTCTGCAGTAACCACATGGGCGATATGTTTATTGCCATTGATAAATACACTACACAGGTTATTGTCGATACTGCCAGAGGTTGTATAGTCAACCTCATCGATGCGGACTGTGTACCCCGCTTGATGAGCTGTTGCAGTGATCGCATTATCAACGAATGGCACCTTGATTGTTGCTTCTGCATTGAGTTTAAAACCAGCTAGACTGTCCCATGCGTTCTGAGTTCCTTGACGATTAAGCCCAGTTAAATAGCTAAATGCAGCTATAATGCGGCTACTAACAGCGTGTTGTTGATCAACTTTAAGCAACGCATCGCCTTGCTCTTCAATAAAGTGAGTATCAGGAGCGCCTTGCTTAAAGGTTGCATGGTTAGCAAGGGTGTGTAAAAAGCTCACATTACAACTAAAGCCCGCTAAATGAAATTGTTCAAGGGCTGTGCTTAATCGTGCTAAAGCTTGCTCGCGCGAGTCATCATGAACGATCAATTTAGCGATCATAGGATCGTAAAATGGACTGATCTCATCCCCTTGCATGATCCCAGTATCAATGCGTACATACTCAGATTGAACTGGTATATACAAGCCATTGATGGTACCAGAGCAAGGAATAAAGTCATTGCTTGGATCTTCGGCGTAAATACGCGCTTCAAAGCTGTGGCCCTGTAATTGGATATCACTTTGTTGCATGGGTAATGGGTTACCTGCGGCGACGTTAATTTGCCAATTAACTAAATCGACACCAGTCACCATTTCAGTAACAGGGTGCTCAACTTGCAGCCGGGTGTTCATTTCCATAAAGAAGAATTCATCGCCACACAGTAAAAACTCCACCGTGCCTGCACCTCGGTAATTGATCGCAAGTGCACAGCGTACTGCGGCTTCGCCCATTTCTTTACGTAGTTCGTCAGATAAACCAGGCGCAGGGGCTTCTTCAATCACCTTTTGATGGCGGCGTTGTAATGAACAATCACGATCACCTAAGTACACACAGTTACCGTGATTATCAGCAAACACTTGCACTTCAACATGGCGTGGTTTATTAACATAGCGCTCAAGTAGTACTAAGTCGTTACCAAAACCGGCGATTGCCTCACGCTGTGCACCTTGTAGAGCACTGATAAAGTCTTTTGCATGTTCAACCACGCGCATACCTTTACCACCGCCACCAAAGGCTGCTTTGATAAGCACTGGGTAACCAATTTTTTCAGCTTCAGCTTGTAAAAACGCAGGATCTTGTTTGTCACCATAATAACCAGGTACTAATGGTACATTCGCGGCTGCCATTATTTCTTTGGCGCGGGTTTTTGAGCCCATTGCTTCGATACTGCTCGCTGGTGGGCCTATAAACGCAATATTATTGGCTTCACAGGCCTTTGCAAATTCACTGTTCTCAGATAAAAAGCCGTAACCTGGGTGAATGCAATCAGCACCTGCATCCAGTGCTACTTGGATAATTTTATCAGCTACCAAATAGGAGTCTTTACTCGGCGCTGCGCCAATATGGTAGGCTTCATCGGCGAGTTTTACATGTTGTGAATTTTTATCTGCATCAGAGTAAACCGCCACAGTGGTTAAGCCCATTTGCTTTGCGGTACGCATAACCCGACAGGCAATTTCGCCGCGATTAGCAATAAGAATTTTTTGTAATGATTGTGTGCTCATGGTGATCCCTATTTTTGCCAATTTGGTGGGCGTTTTTCAAAAAAGGCAGATAACCCTTCTTGACCTTCTTCAGATACGCGAATTTTGGCGATACGCTCTGCGGTTAAATTTATGATTTGTTCATTAATATCATGGCCAGCTACATCGTTGATCAATTGTTTTGCTGCGCGAACCGCGACAGGGCCGTTGTTGATCAGTGTTTCGAGTAGTTGATCAAGCGCGCATTCAAGTTTACCGGTTACTTGATGAATTAAGCCTAATTGCTTGGCTGTGTGGGCATCAAAAATCTCAGCGGTTAAAAAATAACGACGTGCAGCGCGCTCGCCAATGGCTCTGATCACATACGGGCTGATTACAGCTGGAATAAGGCCAAGTTTTACTTCGCTTAAACAAAACTGTGCATTGTCTTGGCATATGGCTATGTCACAACAGGCAATTAAGCCCAGTGCGCCGCCAAATGCCGCGCCTTGCACAGCACATACCGTTGGCAGTGGGCTGCTGGCTAATACATGCATTAATTTGGCAAGTTGTTTTGAATCCGCAAGATTCTCACTGAAGTCATTGTTTGCCATGGACTTCATCCAATTAAGATCAGCCCCTGCAGAGAAATGCTCTCCCTCAGTTTTTAAAACAAGGGCGCGTACATTTAAGCTATTAGCATGCTCTATACATTGAATAAGTTCTTGGATCACTTGCTCGTTAAAGGCATTGCGCTTTTCAGGGCGACTTAAAACGAGTACAGCCACATTTGATTTAGTTATTTGTAGTGTTACTGACATACTCACGTCCTTACATTCTAAATACGCCGAATTGCGAATCACGTTTTGGTGCATTGGCTGCAGCACTGAGAGCTAAACCTAGCACACTTCGGGTATCTGCTGGATCGATGATACCGTCATCCCACAAACGGGCGCTGGCATAGTATGGATGACCTTGTTGCTCATATTGCTCGATAATCGGCTGTTTAAACTCGCTGATTTGCTGATCAGTCATGCTTTGGCCTTTGCGGGCTAAACCATCTTGCTTAACTTGCGCCATAACGCCTGCTGCTTGTTCGCCGCCCATCACAGAAATACGCGCATTAGGCCACATCCACATCATAGTCGGTTCAAACGCACGACCACACATGCCATAGTTACCTGCGCCATAAGAGCCGCCAATTAATACGGTAAATTTTGGAACATCAGCACACGAAACAGCCATCACCATTTTAGCGCCGTGTTTAGCAATGCCTTCGGCTTCGTATTTTTTACCTACCATAAAGCCGGTAATATTTTGTAAAAACACCAGTGGAATATTTCGTTGTGCGCACAGCTGTATAAAGTGCGCGCCTTTTTGAGCTGACTCACTAAACAAAATGCCATTGTTAGCAACAATCCCAACCGGATGACCATAGATTTTCGCAAACCCAGTCACTAAAGTATCGCCAAAGTAACGTTTAAACTCATCAAACGAAGAGTCATCCACGGTACGTGCAATCACTTCGCGAACATCAAATGGCTTTTTAAGATCGGTGCCAACAATGCCGTATAATTCGTTAATATCATAACGCGGTGCTTTTACTTGCTCTAATATTGGCGAAGTAGGGCGTTGATAATTAATTCGTTCAATACATTGGCGAGCAATTGATAACGCATGAGCGTCATTTTCAGCGTAATGATCGGCAACCCCTGATGTTTTACAGTGGACATCAGCGCCGCCAAGTTCTTCTGCGGTTACCTCTTCACCTGTAGCCGCTTTTACCAGCGGTGGGCCGGCTAAAAATATTGTGCCTTGCTCTTTTACAATGATGCTTTCGTCGGCCATTGCAGGCACGTACGCGCCACCTGCGGTACATAAACCCATAACGACTGCAATTTGTGGAATGCCTTTGCCCGACATACGCGCTTGATTATAAAAAATACGACCAAAGTGCAGTTTGTCAGGAAATACATCA
>NZ_JACJFH010000146.1:0-6720 GCF_014164495.1 Pseudoalteromonas sp. SG41-5
AGTTTCAGTGCTTCTGCTTTAAATTCAGCAGAATGGAGAATACGTTTTTTCTTGTTTGTCATGGTTCACCTCATTAGTGATTGTACTCACTTAATTAGGTGTCCAAAACTGGTGGTGCGGATCAGAGATATTAACTTCGGTATCCATCTCAGCTGATTCAATAAAATCATCAGAAAAGCTAGGGGCAATTATTAATACTTGTGCCACGCGCTTGCCTTGGTTTTCAGCGCGGGTTACATAGGCTTTTACTTGGCGTGACGTTGTTGAATATTTTGCAAAATCACCATTTTTACAGGTTTTTGCTTCTCCAATAATTATGTCGTTATCGCTGAGTGAAATTACTATATCGGCTTTATCTTTAGTGGTGTTTAAGTCTTTTCGGAGATCTTCATCAATATTAAGTTCTAATATTTCAAAAATAGCTTTTGTGACTTCTTCAAACTTAACGCCAATGTCAGCTTCAATTACATCAGCGCCCGCCTCTCTTAGCGCGTTAATATCACGACGAGCTAGTGCATCATAATTTTCAATCAACTTATCTGTTGCATTGGCAAAGCTCTCTAAAATAGCAAAGCGCGGGTTACCACGTTTAGACAAGCCCATACTGTCGCGAACTTCTTTTACTTCGTCATTTGAGAGTAAATATAAAATATCGTGTGGGGTTATACTTAATGCACGTAGTTTTTCAGTATCTATCACTTCGTTAGCTTCAAGTTCAAACGCTTCCTTTAGCACTGCTTGCATTGTTGGGAAGTGTTCTTCTAATGTTTTTAGAAGCTGTTTAAATCCACTGGCACTAAGGGAATCAAACTCTTTTTCTGTTGCACCTGATAACGATGATAATATTAGCCCAATACGCTCATCTAAAGTGGTGCCAAGTTTTTCTGTATCAATTTCTAAATCTTGGATCAGTTGTTTTAATCGTTCTTTACGCTGGTTTTGATTATCTTCAACGTTATGAATATCATCAGACAATAGTTTTGCAGCGCTAATACCTGAATGAATAATTGTTTGAATTTTATCAGTTCGGCTTACGCCTCGAATCTTACGGCCATGGGCTTTAAGTGCATTGGAAAGCTCTGCATCAGTACAGGTTCTCAATATCCTTAGAACATATTTATCGGCAAGGTCTTTTCCTTGAATTTCATTCAGTAAGGTAACTATTTCATCAGGAATAAATACCTCTTGGCGCTTTTTACTGATAAATACCAATCCTATATCCCTTAGGCTATTTAAAGCATCTAGAACACCATTCTTAGGAATAACATCAACCAAATGCTCAACAGCAGCACATTCATCTGTAGTGAGATTTAACTCATCTGCAAGCACATTAAGAATACTGCGTTCATCATCGGTAACTTTGGCATCACGGTTATTTTTTTCGTCATTAAAATATGCTTCTTTCATACAAGCGTGATAGATTTTTAGTGCTCGATTTCTTTCTAAAAAACTCTCACTAGAGCCTTGATGAATGCACTCTTTTAATTCTTTTGAAAGCGTAGATAGTTCAGCCCACTCTTTTTCATAGAGCGACTCAATCCAGCTTATTCTGGCAACCCCGTTGCCGTCACGACTTAAAATATTAACCAATAAGTTAAGCTGCGCTGTACTCATTAGAATTTGTTCTTTTACAGAAACTTTGAAGAACTCGCGAACGGTATTAAATAACTGAGTTATTTCGCTGCCTGATGCATTTTTGATTTGGCCGTCAATATTGTCGATTGTTTTAGCTAATGTTTTATTATTTTTTGCAGCGTCCGAACAAAGGCGATCGAGGCATGAAATGAATTTAGATTTTTCGACTTGGTTAACAATTGATAAAACTTGGTTGAGTTTCATTTAGTAGAGTCCTTTCTTATTATGTGGTTACTAACCTAGCAGCTATTTGTAATTAGAGCAATTTACATTCAGTTAATGTTCATTTTTAATGGGGAGATGAAACAGCCATTGATTAACACCAATCTACCAACCCACTCCGACTCCCCGTGATGACACCCGAAAGTTATAAATTGATGAGTAATCACTTGCATGGCGGAATTTTGTTCCCGACAAATTCCAAGTACCTAAATCCCTTTAGGCAATTTAAGTTAAGCCGTGACTTCGCCATGGACGGCGAATACACGGCGCTTACGTTCACATCAATTTTTAACTTGAGGACACAGTGTGATCCTCGGGTGCGCCGAGAGAGTCCAGAGAGAGGTCGGCGGCAGCCTCTCTTTGGTTGCCATCGCCAACGCGATAAAGCCTCGAATAGAGGTTATTAAATCCCTTTACCCAAAACCATGTAAAAATCACGGCTAAGTTCAGTTCCTTCAAAAGTAAATTTAAAGCTTCACGCTACACAAACCGATATGTCATTTAACGTATCATACGTTGCATACTGGTAAAATTAGCAAGACACTCACTCGCTAAATAAACCGTCCAGCCCTGCGCCCTTAGTAGTTGTATTTGTTCTTTATTAATCACTACTGCGAACTTTCTTCTCGGCCATGCTAAGTCAATAGAAACAAAGTTATCTCCATTTCTTACACTGATACCTAACTCAGGTGTAGGTATATTGTACTTTTTGCATTTGAGTAACAAACCTTCGAGTGCTGAGTCTGCGTAAAGCAATACCTCTTGATAATCACTACAATCGAATTTGTCTTGCTCTTTTCTGAGTTGATTTATAAGCAGACGATCAGCATGAAGGACATCCATATGGTCATGGTTTGGCTGCTTAGTATGGCAATCCGCGCAAAGAGACTTTAAATTATTCAATGAATTATCTGTTTTTACACCATTAATATGATGTGTATGTAAAAGTTGCTTATACCTTGATAGCGCTACACCACATTGCTCACAAGTATAGTTTTGCTGTTGTCGATAACTTGCAGATATTTTGTTCCAGTCTTTAGTGTAACTGCCAATCGTTTTTGAGCGCGTGGGGTAATGTTTGAAGTAAGAGCTATAAGTATCAAACAGCTCTGAAAGTTTGAGTTCTAAAAATACTTTTTGCTTTGCGTCACCTTTGAGATCTGCATAACCTTTGTAGTTTAATATCCTTAGGCAATTTTTGCATACGCCAAGCTCAGCTTTGCTTTCTATCCACTCACCTCGAGAATTCTGCCACCCGACTACTGGATAGCTACCGCTAATATCGTTAGTTACTTGGTAGCGATCAAAAAAGCCTTTATTCCTCATATCTTCAATTGTACCGCACTCTGCGACATGCAAACGTCGAGCTTCTGTTATCTTGCCATTTTTTATGACTTCTTCTATGTTACTCCTTTGCTCTGGTATATAGAGCATTATTTGCCGCCCTTTATAGGCCAAAAGACTATTAGTATTCTCAATTTCAGAAAGCTGTAAATCTTCCCCTAATACCAAGCCTTCGCCTAACCCGCTGTCTATTGCGTTTAATTGACTAAGGATAGAATCGAGCTTAGTTTGCTTATTTGACGCCCCCATTTTAATGGCGGCAGATTGCAGAACATTGAAGTCTATTTCAATCTTCATCACTCTTGTGCCTCTAGTATACGTTTAATTTGTATGTGGGCGTTTGTAATGGCTCTGAAACTCACACGCCTCGACTTCTCTGTATCTTCAATGCCCTGCTCCGTCATAATTAAGCGTGATGATGAAAAGCCAACCGCTGCGATATTACGTTTTATCCATGGTGTTTCTTGTGGCACAAGTGAATATAAATAAGAGAGCACAGATCGAGTTCTGCCTTGTGATAGCCTCATATTTTTGAAGTAAGCCTCTTCATCGCTACTATCCTTATTCCACTCACTACTGGTATGCCCCTCAATTCTCACTTCGTCAATTGAGCTTCTAAATGGTTTCAGTACCTTTAAATAGCGCGGGAAAAAATCATCTAGAATACTTGCAAAAGCAGGTTTAATATCAATATCACCATTATCAAATAAAACATCTGGTGATTTAAAATTAAAAGCCAAAGTTTCCCTATCTATTTCAGCACCCCATTTTTCTAAATCTTCATCAAACTCTTTTATCAAAGACTCATATATAGCGACTTGTTTCTCTTGGTAGGCAACAGCTATACTTTTAATTTTTTCATTTTCTTTCATTGTGTGTCGCATAAAAACAATGGCAATAAACAAAAAAACCATCATCAGCCCAGCCATTAAATCTGAAATGGATAACCAATGCTCCCCACCTTCCTCTGACTGTTTACGTTTACCAAAAATATGCTCCATTAAACCGTTGCTCCTTGTTCAACGACTTTTCTCATTTGTTGTGTTAGCACTTGATAATCTTCAGCAAACTTACCCGAAATTTGACCTAAGGAATTAGCCATAAGCTGTAATGCACGAGTTAGCTCTTCTTGCATTGATTGGTCAATCATTTTTAATTGGTGCTCTACAGTTTCATGTGTTTTCGTTAATTGTTGTTTAGCCGACTCTTCAATGGCTATAAAAGTACGTTGAGTTTGCTGCATTTGTTCTTGAGCCGCTTGCTCAATTATGCGCTTTATTTGCTCTCTTACTTCTGAATTTGTTGATAAGAAAATATCTCTGGCTTGTTTAGTATCTTGAGATAATTCACTGTTTGCATCTTTGAAAGTAGTGCTCATAGTGCGCGCTTCAACGACAACCTTCTCGATGAGATCTCTCATGTTATTATTTAAATCTGAAACAGTATCTGAAATATGCTGTTTCATCTTATCACTACCATCTGCTAAATAATCAGAGCTAGATTGCAAACTTTCATTTGTTCTTGAAGCATTATTAGTAAACTCAGTACTAGCTAAATCTAATGCTTTACCCATGTTTTCAGAGCTATTTATTAGCTTGTTACCAACTGCATCAATACCTTGCTCAGTAGTATTCACAAATTTATCCAACAAAGCTTCTGAGCTTGCAATATGCTTGTTAATGTACTCATCAGAGTGGGTTAATAAAGACGTGTAATGTGTACTTGCAGCTTCTACTGCAGCACCGATATCTTTTACTGTATTCTCAACATGTTGTTGTATTTGAGGTACTGCTTCAACAGCTTTATCCCGCATTTGTTCGAATGCTTCTAAATGTCTTTCAAGCTCAGCTAATTGATGTTGGTTAACTTCCATAACTTCAGTTAAGGTATCCATTGACTGAGGAATAGACTTAGCATGCTCATTAATACTTGCCACTGACCCTTCAGTTTTAACAATAGCCTCTACGCCATGACTATATTGAGCTTTCATTTCCTCTAGTTGAATGCGGTAGTTTTCTTGCCACTCAACTAATTTAAAAACTGCCTCATTAAGCTTTTTAAAGTTTTCGCCAAATTGTTCGGTAAGTTTTTGATTAAAGTCAGCTATTACATTATTTAAGGCTGCAATAATCTCTTCTGTTGCGGATTTAGATAAAGTATCGGCAAAATCTTGTAATTTAATCCAAAGTTTGTCAGCAAATTCATCTTGCTTTTCAAGCTTCTTGTAGAACTGTTCGACACTAAGATTATGTGTTTTTGTTGAATTAGCATTAGCGTCTGAACGTAATAATTTTAACTGGCCTAGGATTGTATTGTCCCCATCACCAACAATCGCAACTTGTAGCTCACTAGTAGCATTCGCCTGAGCTTTTATGGCAGCTAAAATGTTTTCAGGTGAGGCATCCTCATTACTTATTACTTCTTCATTTATAAAAGTAGTTGTTTGTAATATCTTAAATGCAATTGATAGCATCAAGCCAATAAGACTAGTTATAAATGCTGTTTTCAAACCTAGCAATAATTCAGTAATGCTTTCATCTATCTTTGTATGATCAAAGTAAAACAAGCCAATTACAATACCTAAAAATGTACCGAATATACCTGCGGTTGTTAGAAGTGTCGGCACATAATTTACAAAAGGAGTATTATTATTTTTTTTTGCTTGATTATATCCAATGCAAAAAATAAGAAATAACACAGCTGTAAAAATTAAAGTTAATACTCCGGTAGAAGATGAAATAAAAAACTGCAATACATTTGAAAACACTATCTTTAATCCTTTTTAGGCAAGTTAAATAATTTTATTAATAGAACACATTTAAAAATTTTTATGTGTATGTATAGTTTGTGATTATTAATAACCACCAACCTACCAAAACACTCCAATTCCCCGTGATCACACCCGAAAGTTATAAATTGATGAGTAATCACTTGCATGGATGCAAGTTAAGCAGTGTCTTCGCCATGGATGGCGAATACACGGAGATTACGTTCACATCAATTTTTAACTTGAGGACACAGTGTGATCCTCGGGTGCGCCGTGGGATTCCAAAGGGCGGTCGGCGGCAGCCGCCCTTTGGTTGCCATCGCCAGCGCGATAAAACCTCGAATAGAGGTTTTTAATCCCTTCACAATTCATAAGCTGAGCTTTTCGCGCGAGCAAGCTCTGCGCCTACAAGCTAAAGCGCGACTACAAGTTAAAACGCGACTACAAACTACTCTGCAACCACTTGTTTAAACCGCGCGAACGTTCGCATGCTTTCATCAGCAATCATTACTTCGTAATCTGGGTTTTGAGCAATTAGCTCGTATTGCCCGTTAGGTAATTTATTAACTTTACGCAGTAAATACTGCCCATCGCCACCTATATCATCTCGCTCTATCGCCACTATTTGGCCGCGTAGCGATCCCGCTTTGTCGGAGGTTATAAGCTCAAGTAACAGTAAATCACCATCAAGTATTGGGTGTTTACCGCCATTCATTGAGTTACCTGATGCGCGTGCTAAAAAATGTACTTGT
>NZ_JACJFH010000147.1:0-6713 GCF_014164495.1 Pseudoalteromonas sp. SG41-5
TTTGAGCAAGTATCTCAAGATGGCGGCTACTTTTTGGTTAGAGCGAATAAAAACATCAACCCAACCGTCACATCTGCTTATTGCGCGGGCGTAGAGCTTAAAGAAAAGCATATTAAACTCAAAACCTTGCTCAAAAAGCGTGCTAGTCAGCCACTTGAGTTAACAGTACGCTGGAAGAAAAATGGACCCGAGTACAGGCTTATTTATCTACCCGATGAAAAGCGCCCTGTTTTCCTTGTTACCAATTTAAAAGAAACACAGTTTAACTTTGATGAGTTACTCGATATATACGCGACTCGTTGGCAAATTGAGTTACTTTTCAAAGAGCTAAAATCATGGAATAACCTTAAGGGATTTATCACAAGAGACCCACACATTGCAGAATCGCTGGTTTGGCTGAGCATACTGCAAACACTTATCAAGCGTTTTATCTGCCATAGTGCAGCGACGATATTTAAGTGTGCGATCTCGACATTTAGAGCGAATAAGTGCAGTTATCTTTGGCTGGATGATATTCTGGATTGCATAGAGCAAACACAGTGTAATCGTAAGGTACACCGTGTGCTAGAGCTACTAGCGGTAAATTGTAAGCGTCAATCCATTGAAAAAAATAATGATATGTGCCGTTTTAAAATAGGGAGTCACACGATCTGTGTTCCTTAAGAACTAAGCTATGAGCTGAATTTAATAATTGTAAAAATATATTCCGAGGGCACAGAGCCCCCACAATATAGCAATCAATAGGTGAGCATTTCTAATAAAGAAATTTTCATTATCATTTCCAGAATGTGATTTGATATTATTTTTTTTAATTTCTTCGTTCGCCATAACAAATTCCAATACTTAGATATATATAAAAAGGACTGCACCAACAGCGATAACAAACACACCTTGTAAAAACGCTTTTAGCCCATGTTCTTTAATCCATTCTTTCATAATTACTACCTGAGATATTCCAACGTAAATATTTGCACTAATTCTGGACACAACTCTATCCACTCGGAAAGTAGCTTGCTTTCATTCTGACCTTCGTAATTAGGGTCTTCACTTAATGCAGAAGAGCGCATAGAGAAGTATGATTTCAAATCACCCCGAATATCGTTTGTCGAATGCTCTACGTAAAATTCAATCTCTCTGAGTGTTAAAACTCGATCTTTCATTTCAACTTTTCCGTTTTCCAATAGTTAGATTAACTCATTTCTGAATGATTACAGGCGCACTTCTTACGAATGCACTTTTAAAAATGAAGATTTTCTTTTCGTTATTCACCAATTCTTTTTTCTTCATTTCAAGATGAATTTGATGATCTAATTGCATACGATAAGTACCAGTAAAACTTAGCTCTAATACGCCAGTATTTTTGCAAAAACCTGAATCTTTTTTGCAGTTTTCAATTATCACAGTTGCATTTGGATATGTGGATGGAATTGATAGCCCTAACTCTATGGCTGCAATAAATAAAAGTAGCCAAATACCCACAATCAATTTCTTCATACCAACCTCTTTTTCCACTATTCCCAACCAACAATGTACTGAGCGGTTTTCATTTCCGCAATATAGTCACCAAGTGTACTCAAGAACGTTCCATCTTCATTTGTTAATTTCATATCTAGTCGAGTTGAGAGATCCTCAACATCACCTAAGTCATGGGCTTCAAGATTTGTATATCCTTGTAGCAACACCAATAACTGCACCGCATATCACGCCAATTAAGTACATCTTGTTATTACAAATTCCAACTGTTCGTTTTTATTTAAAAGCATCAATACCGTAAGCGTCTAGCTAACGACACCTAGCTTTGCTTTATGTTCCAAGGTAACAACGGCTCAAGGTTACTTGGCTGCTCTGCAATGTGTTGCAAGCACGTTGAGATGTAATCATGCACTACAAGGTCATTTGCTTTTGCAGTTTATACCGAAAGAAAAACTATGCCGAATCACTTGGCTAGAACCCTATAATACAAAGATACTTGCATATGATTGCTTCGGCATAGTGTGATCTGACTTCTAATAATTAATTTACGGAGAAGGATTATGAGTGTTTCGGCATTTTTCAAGTGTAAAAAAACAATAGCGCGACTTCATACGGGCCCTTTGGGCGTTTATATGAAGGCTTATGCAGAGCATCTAATTACTGAAGGTCACTGCTACCAGAGTGGCGCTCGTAACATTAGAGTTGCTGCTGATTATAGCGCATGGTTAGCCAGTAAAAAGTATAAGGTGACTGATGTTAACGAAGCATCAGTACTACAATATGAAAAATTTAGGCAAAAAAATCGACATCCTTTTTTGTCTGATCACGCAGCTCTTATTAGACTTCTTATAGTGCTAAGAGCGCTCAATGCAACAGCAGCAGCAGCAACGATTGTGTTAGATCATCTGTCGCAGATCATTCAGGACTTTGAACAGCATTTGATGCAAAATCATGGACTTTGTGAAACTTCAGTCATCAGACATCGAATACCACTGAGGAAGTTTCTTTGGCAGTGTTGCCCTGATGGTGTTTCATGCTTTTCAAGCTTAAGAGGACAAGATGTAAGGCAATTTCTAGTGCAACACGCACATGACCAAAGCCCTAGCTCTGCAAAAAATATGTGTTGGACACTACGTGCGTTCGCTAGGTATCTTTTATATAAGGGGTATACAACCTACAATTTGTCTTCTGCTGTACCTAGTATCAGAAGATGGAGCCTAACCACCCTCCCAGAACATCTATCTTCTAACCAAATTCAAAAGGTGCTGAACAGTTGCGACACGAGCAGTGCCGTTGGCTTAAGGGATTACGCAGTACTTATGCTATTAAGTCGGCTAGGACTGAGGGCGAATGAAATAGCTCTGTTGAAGTTAGATGACATCAACTGGCATGCTGGTAACCTCAACATTCGAGGAAAGGGTCGAACGCTTATTGCTTTGCCTTTGCTGCCTGAAGTGGGTGCGGCGCTATCAGATTACTTACAAAACGCACGGCCAAAGACTGATAGCCGTTCAGTTTTTGTACGCTCATTGGCGCCACATTCTCAGTTTGCAAGCTCTGCTGGGATCTCACAAATTGCTAAAGCAGCGTTACTGCGAGCTGAGTTAACACTAAAGCATAAAGGGACTCATATTTTTCGCCATAGCCTTGCAACTAACTTGCTTCAAGCAGGTGCTTCACTGTCCGAAATTGGTCAACTACTTCGCCATAAGAGCCATGATTCGACACGTATTTATGCCAAAGTTAATATTGATGGATTAAGAGCATTAGCCATGCCATGGCCGGGAGTAGCACAATGATCTCCTTACGTAAAATATTACATGAATATGTGGATCTTAGACGCGGACTGGGCCACAAGTTTATTCAACCAGCTAGAGATTTAGAAGGCTTCGTTACGTTTATGGAGCAGTACAGTAGTACTTTTGTCACTACCAAACTTGCACTTGAATGGGCAACCCAATCGCCTGGAAAAAATGCTAGCTGGGCTATAAAACTGGCCTATGTTCGCGGGTTTGCTCGGCACTTGCAAACAATGGACATACACACAGAGGTACCGCCGGTTGGACTTTTATCCTATAGCGGCTCTTCTAAACCGTACATTTACTCTGATATTGAGATACAGGCATTGTTGGAGGCCGCATTAGCTCTTAAACCGGTAAACAAATTAAGGCGCTGGACATACCATTGCCTCTTTGGTCTTTTACCGACAACAGGCTTGCGTATCAGCGAAGCTTTGACTCTCAAACGCCAAGATGTAGATCTTGAGAACTGTATTCTCACTGTACGCGATACAAAGTTTGGAAAATCACGCTACGTTCCCATACATGCAAGTACTCAGCGTATTCTAGTCGAGTATGATCGCCGTCGCGATGAACTTATTAACCCTCCTTGCAGTGAGTACTTTTTGGTAGCAGAGCGCGGTGGCCGTTTATTACCGCAGTATGTTTCTCGTGTATTTTTACGTTTATCACGACAAATTGGATTACGTACCCCAAATGCTAGCTCAGGACCACGGATCCATGATTTTAGACATAGCTTTGCGGTCAATACGCTATTACGATGGTATAGAACTGGAGAAAAGGTAGACACCTTGTTACCAAAATTGTCTACTTACCTCGGTCACAGTTGTGTGCGTGATACCTATTGGTATTTATCTGCCTGTCCAGAGCTACTGGAACTTGCTGCGCGTCGCTTAGAAACACGTTTGGAGGCTGAACTATGAAAGCCACTACCGCATTTCCGTGCTTGCTTGAACGTTGGTTTACTATTCGTTTAATCAATCAAAAACGCGTCAGTCACAACACGATATACTCCTATCGAGACACCTTTCGACTGCTATTGGTGTTTGCAAAAAAACAGCTAGGGAAAGCGCCATCTGCGCTAACGCTAGAAGATATCAACGCAGAATTAGTTAGCGCATTTCTTAATGATCTTGAAGAGCACCGAGTAATCAGTGCTCGCACAAGAAATTTACGTCTGACTGCCATTCATTCATTTTTCCACTTTTTAGAATACGAAGAGCCTGGGTATAGCGCACAAATTCAGCGAGTATTAGTTATCCCTAGTAAACGACATGAGCAGAGGCTGATCCACTTCTTGGAGCGAACGGAAATAGAGGCATTACTGGCAAGTCCGGATAAAACGACGTGGATAGGCCATCGTGATCACGCTCTACTTTTTTTAGCGTTACAGACAGGGCTGCGTCTTTCTGAAATCATCGGGCTCAATAGTACGTCCCTATTTCTTGACCAAGGGGCGCATGTCCGATGTCTTGGCAAAGGTCGGAAAGAAAGAAGTACTCCTTTAACCAAACCTGCTGTTCGTATCATGAAAACTTGGCTGTTAGCGCTTCCTGGTATGGAAGAGGATATACTGTTTCCAACAATACGCGGCAATCGTCTTAGTGCAGACAGTGTGCAGTATTTAGTAAAGAAACATGCTGCTAATGCCAGTATTCAATGTCCATCGCTGAAGCAGAAGCATGTAACACCTCATGTGCTTCGACACACCGCAGCAATGGAGCTGCTTAGCGCAGGTGTTGATACCACGGTAATAGCGATGTGGCTTGGACATGAATCTACACAAACGACACAAAGATACTTACATGCTCATATGGCACTGAAGGAAGCAGCATTAGCGAAAGTAGCGCCATTTAATAAGCACAGTGATCTTCACTATAAACCGAGCGATAAGTTGTTAGGTTTTCTCACCAGCTTGTAGTTCTAGGATTAAACTATGCCGAATAGAAACTGGATCCTTACAGTCAAATGACAGTAATACCAGCACACTTATGAAATTGGGCAGCATGTGTTCGGCATAGTTTTTCTTTCGGTATAAACCGCATTATGCCGCATGCGGCATAATGCGGTTTCAACAAGACTATAGAGTATGGCGCTCGCATGTGCACCATTGCTGGTATTTGAAAACAACCAGTTTTTCCGTCCTATTACGAACGGTTTTATTGCTCGCTCTGCGCGGTTGTTATCTATGCTGAGCCTGCCATCATCGAGGTAACGCCTGAATTTCTCAAACTGATTTATCCCATAGTTGATGGCTTTGCCAAGCGCCGTTTGCGGTGGAATTTTATCTTTGTGCTTTATCAACCATTGATATAACTCATCGACAATTGGTTTTGCTTTTTGCTGTCTAATCTTGAATTTTTCACTGACCGATTTATCTTTGATGGCTTGCTCAATACCGTAGAGCTTGCGAATAAGGTTAAGTGCCACATCCGCTTTAACGGTTTTTTTATTATTGCCTTTGGCCTCGATGAATTTTCGGCGTATATGGGCTAAGCACGCAACCAGTGTTGCCTTTGTTTGCTCGTAGGCTTTATAGCCATCAACGTGCATATAACCTTGATAACCGTAAAGAAAATCAACCACACAATGTCCTGCACGACTGTTATGGTAATCAAACAGGACTATATTGGTGCCTTTTCCCAGCCTATCATCACCACAACAATACAGCCACATATAGCTGGTTGCTTTCTCTGAGTTAATAACATTTAACGAGGTTTCATCGCCATGAATAACCGCTTGAGATAACAACACCTCTTTTAAGCGTTGATACAAGGGGGATAATAGTTCAGCGCAGCGTAACATCCAGCTCGACATGGTTTGCCGACTCAACTCAATACCAATATCAGCAAATAGCGTTTCTTGGCGATAAAGCGGTAAACCAAACTGGTATTTGCAGGTGATTATCTGGCTCAGCAAACTAGGCGTGGCAATACTTTTTGGAATGACTGTTGCGGGGAACTTTGCGGTTTTCACCACACTTTCAATGCCTTCTCGCTCACAGTGACGGCACGTATATTTTGGGCGAATGGTTTTGATGACTTTGATATGCGCTGGCACAAACTCGAGCGCTTCACTGCTGCTTTCACCCATTTTGTGTAGTGGGCTTTGACAGCAATCACACTTTTTATCACCCTCATCCAAGTCAACAACGACCTCAACTCGTGGTAACTGTGCTGGCAGTGGGCGGCGTTTCGGTTTGGCTTTTTCTGTCTTTACTGAGGCCGATGTGGCCAATAGCGCTTTATCATGTTCATCAAGAATGTCTTCAGCTTCATTGAATACTTCGCCTGCACCTGGCATCTTTTCAGATTTCTTGGCGTACTCTTTGGCTAGTTTCGCGTTATAAGCTTGTAGCAATTCGTGAATTTGCGCGTCTTTTTCAGCTAACTTTTCATCCATATGCTGTTGCAACTCAAGCAACATGCGCTTGAGTTGTTC
>NZ_JACJFH010000148.1:0-6562 GCF_014164495.1 Pseudoalteromonas sp. SG41-5
GGCGGTAACAGGGGTTCGAATCTCCTTGGGGACGCCACTTAGTATTATAATAGTCAGTGCAGTGTTATGAAGCAGCTCGCCTTAAACGAGTTAAACTATTCAGTCGTCCTAGTGACACATATTCTGTGTCCCCATCGTCTAGAGGCCTAGGACACCGCCCTTTCACGGCGGTAACAGGGGTTCGAATCCCCTTGGGGACGCCACTTACTTATTTTAAGTAATGTATAAAGCAGTGTGACACCGCACTATCTATGCACGACGTTAACAAGAGTACTAATCTCTTGGGGACGCCACTTACTTATTTTAAATAGGGAAGTGCAGTGTTATTAAGCAGCTCGCCTGAAACGAGTTAAACCATTCAGTTGTCCTAGTGACACATATTCTGTGTCCCCATCGTCTAGAGGCCTAGGACACCGCCCTTTCACGGCGGTAACAGGGGTTCGAATCCCCTTGGGGACGCCATTTACTTTTTTTAAGTAATGTGCAAGAAAGTGTGACACCGCACTCTCTATACACAACGTTAACAAGAGTACTAATCTCTTGGGACGAAACTTACTATTTATTAGTAAGATAGCTTTTATTAAAAAGCCTGTAACATCAGTTTAACTGCATTTCTATAGTTACTTCAGAATTATTCATCCAAGTTAAAATCTAAAAATTAAATCTTTTATATAATAATTCCTAAATTTTATTAGTATCTTTCCCTTTCTTATATTCAGCTTAAATAAACTTCATCTATGTTAGCGTACATATAAACGTCCAAATAAATAGGAGGTTATATGGCAAGTGGATGGGCACGAGAGGGTGCAATTCAAGATCAAATTGATGCCAGCGTTAATGATGCTGTGCAATATGCTAGAAGTAATTTAGTTTCTGGAGCTAGTGCCGAGCTATGTGAAGAATGTGATGAACCAATACTACAAGCACGAAGGCTCGCGTTACCTGGTGTGAAGTATTGTGTAAGTTGCCAAGCTGAACTAGAAGGTAAAGGCACGCTTTCTAAAGGGTTTAACCGACGTGGCAGTAAAGACAGTCAATTACGATAAAAAGGTGCATACAGCACCTTTTTTAATATCGTATCAGAGTTGAGCTTAAATAAATAAAAAGCGGATTAGCAAACCTATTACATATATTTGCTAAAATTTACTCATATTTTCTTTCTTCTGAATTAATTCAATTGAGTAGCCATCTGGATCTTTTACAAAAGCAATTTCTGTTGTGCCGCCTTTAACAGGTCCTGGCTCACGGCTAACATTGCCGCCAGCGGCCTTGATATCAGCACAGGCTTTATAGATATCATCAAACTCAATCGCGATATGACCATAGGCATTGCCTAAATCATAGCTGTCGGTATCCCAGTTATAGGTCAGCTCAAGTACTGCTGTGTCTTTTTCATCGCCATAGCCTACGAAGGCTAGGGTATAGCGATACTCTTCGTTATCAGCACGGCGTAACTCTTTCATGCCGAGTACTTGAGTATAAAACGCAATTGATTTATCTAGATCAGCAACCCGTAACATGGTGTGTAATAAACGCATTTAAACCCTCTTTAAAATTCACATAAATTTTTGATAACGCAGCTACTCTGTAACTACTGCTGCGCTGTTAAAATATCAATAATCCGATTATAAATTATTTCTGTGAGCAACACAGTATCATTGCCATTAGTATTTATAAACTGCACAACGACTGTATCGATATCTTTATAATAACGAGCAATGCTTGAATACCCTAATACCCAACCTGTGTGCTCATATTTATAGAGTGATGCGTACAAAGCTTGCTCTTGTTCACTAAAAAATGTGCCATTATTTAATGCCACAATAAAGTCGCCCACATCTTGTGCTGTTGCCACATACCCTTGATCAAGTGCTTTAAAATCATTTTCGTAGCCAACATAATAGCCACTCATTAATAGCGCTAAATTTATCTCATTTACAGACTCGAAGGTATTCGTTAAGCCCAATGGCGTTAAAATCTCGTTTTTAATAAATTGGTTATGGTCATAACCCAGCACATTAGACATGATTTTCCGCAGCAACAAATAATTAGTATTAGAATAGCCGTAATCAGCATCAGGGCTAAAATCAGCGGGAGTATCGAGTACTAATGCAAGCAGGTCGGGGTAGGTGATTGACCAATCAAAATGATCAGTGTCTGTGTAATTGGGTATGCCACTTCTGTGCTTTACCATCATTCGTAGTGTTATCTTATCTGCATTTTCAATGCGTCCAATTAACGATGGAAGATAATCAGCCAGTGTTTTATCTACATCAATTAGTCCAGCAGAGGCAAGTTTTGTTAAGGCTGATGCATCATACAGCTTACGGATACTGCCAATCTTAAACAAAGCAGTAGCATAAGCGGGGATTTTTTGATCTCGATTATGCCAACCGTTTGCAAAAGATTCAGGTTGCTGTCCTTGTCTATGAATATACACAATAATGCCATCGACTCCTTGTTCAATAGCCTCTTGTGTTTGTTCTTTGATCGTCGCCGGTAGCGGTTGCAAGTAATATAAAGCAAACTGCCAAGGGGCAAAAAAGTATATGCTCATGATGGTGACAATAAATGCAGCAATGCGCATTAAAGTAAGCGTTTTTTTGTTCTTAACTAGCATTATTACGCATCCGCTTCATTTATTTTTGTAGTGTCAGGGTCAGTTCTTTAATCTACTATACTTCGTATTATTTACTCTGTCTTATCTTTAAATTCTGACGTGATATTACCTAATATTAACATTAGCTTAGCACACCAAGTTCTATTAACGTGGCCTAGAATTATAACGCACTAAACAGCAATATCGTGTGACATTGCTGTTTCGTTATAAGGAGTTCGACTGTATTAAAGTATATTTTTACTTTTGAACTTTGCCCTTAAGAACATAGATTTCACCATCAAAACTCCCTTGAATCGTCAAACCTTGTCCTGCTAACTCTTTAAGGTACTCTATATGTTCCTCAGTAATATGCTGTCCCGGCACCAAAAGAGGAATACCTGGTGGATAGGGGGTGACTAAACCGGCACAAATACGGTTGTTACTTTTACCGATAGGCACAGATTCACGCTCGCCATAAAAGGCATCGCTTGGAATACACGCTAAGTCTATTGCTGGTAGATTCTCAGGCAAGCGAGATCGTCGCGTCGATTTTGACAACTTCACTTTACCGCTGTCGAGTTTTTTGAGCGCATTATAAAGACGAATTATTTTTGAGCGCGTGCCGCCAAGCGTCAGTAACACTAAGATGGTGCTGTGAGTGTACTTCTCTATTTCTAGGCCAATTTCATCCAGCAGGTATTTATGAATATCCTTTAATGAATAAGGTAATTCGCTAATATCGATGAGAATTTTTAGCGGATCGTGACCCATGTTATCACCACTAAAGTGCGGAAATATTTCCATAAAGTCTTGCTTACCTAGTACTTTAATTTGTTTGAGTGAAGCCATCTGTTGTTTAAATTCTTCCACATGGTTCAACAAAGCATTGAGTAACTTATAGCCTTCCATCTCTAACTGCTTTTGGCACACGTCAAGCGATGCGATAAGCTGATATTTTGGCGATGTACTGGCGTAAATACTGTAAATCTCGCGAAAGAAATCAGCATCAAAATCGGGATCGTTAACATGAATATAAGACGCCTGAGAAAACGCCGATACCACTTTATGTGCTGAATGGGTGACGTAGTCAGCGCCAGCATGAATGGCGGAATAGTATCGTAGGCTTGGATGAAACAGAGAGTAAGCAAACCACGCTTCGTCAATAAATACTTTAATACCATGTTGATGGGCAAACTCTACCACCTGTTTCAGATCGCTCAGTAGGCCATCGTAAGTACAACCGGTGAGGACTAGCAATTTCGCATCGGTATTTTGTTCTATCGCCTGTTTAATGTCGGCCAACGACGGCGGCGCGAAGATGCCATATTTTGGATTTAAAATACTCGACAAATAAACAGGTAAACTCGCTGATTGTAAAATGCCATAGTGCACAGATTTATGACAATTGCGGTCGATAATCACTTTATCGCCCTTGCGCAGCAATGTCTGCAAGATGATTTTATTTGAGGTAGACGACCCATTGGTAACGAAATAGGTATGCTTAACCTCAAACGTCGCCGCTGCTGACTCTTGCGCACGGCCAATGGTATTGGTGCTATCTGACAATGAACCTAAAGAGTCCACTGAAACCGACAGATCGCCAACGAACACATTACGACCATAAAACTGATAAAAATCTTTGATATAAGGGGAATTTCTAAAGCTAGAGCCACCGCTGTGTCCCGGTGTATGCCAAGAGTCGTTCGCTTCGCCAACATAACGGCGATACGCCGTCCAAAATGGGGTTTCTGAGCGGTCATCGAAATCGTTGATCATATAGCCTAAAATTGCTTCAGGATCAGAAATCACCTCATCTTTAAAGAAAAAAGACTCAATCTCCTCCGACTCATTAACGATTTCTAGCCCTTTCGTATCATCGCCAATAACATAAACAGGCAACTCAAGGCGGATCCCCTTTAACTGCTCGATAAAGCGACTATAAGTGCGCTCGCCAACCTTATTTTGCAAATCCCAGCTAAGCACTACGGCCTGAATATCGCCATCTTCCTCTACAATGTCCAATGCTTGTTTTAGCTCAAGACGCTCAATAATATCGATATGAATATCATCTCGCTCAAAATTTGGGATGGTTTTCGACAGATTAGTAGAAAGCTCTTGCAAGGTGGCGGGGTCTTGCTCGATTAACAAGATACGAAGTATAGGTAACATAGGAATTCTCGCAATAAAATTTCATAATGCTCAACAGCATAACTAAAGGATTGACGCTTGTGAAATTAATACTTTGAAAATATTCTAATAATTACGCCAAATCACGAATAAACAGATTTTATTTAAATTGATTTACAAGGTATGGAAAATGAAAGGTGCCAAAGTTAGGCACCTACTTTAATAAACAGAAAAAAAGACTGGAATGCGAATTAATCACTGAGCTTATTCTTATAAGCCTGATAATTGAGGTTTATAATTAATAATCGTTTAAAATGAAGGTGTTTTATCTACAGGTTTGGGTCTATATCTACTCAGTTTTATCTTTAAACTCACACAAGTCTTCAATAATACAGCTGCCTCATTTTAGTTTGCGGGCTATGCAAACATAACGGCCATGTAATATTAGCCAATGGTGTACGTCTACTTTAAATTCTTTGGGGATCACTTTTTCAAGCTTTTGTTCAACCGCGACCACGTCTTTACCCATAGCAAGCTTAGTACGGTTTGATACACGGAATATATGCGTATCTACAGCAATGGTTGGCCAACTTAGATATAAGGAAGGAAGATGTAACTAGCTTTCAAAATGCTGGTAGTTGAAATCCTAAAGAGCAAAGATCATGTGTTTGCATTAGGCATCATCGGAACTTTTAGTTACAAAGTTAATTTGGTAACTCATATTAACTGTGTTGTAGTTGATATAATTACAGCACGAGATAGGGAATTATGTATGAAAGAGGATATTGATGAGCTAAAAAGTGAATTTCAAGCAAAACTTCTATCTTGGAATAATATAAAAAGTAAAAAAATTAAAGTTACATTTATATTCATATTTTTCGGTTTGATTGGATTAAAGGTTTTTACTACTATCTTAACTGTTGATTGGCTTGCAGGGTTAATATGATGATCACTTTTCGCCCACTTAACAAACATGATTTTAACTATTCAAAAGTTATAGACCTTTTTTTCGAAGCTTTTCCAAAAGTTCACAGACTACCAGAATGGCTTGTTAAATACAGAATGAGGAATGGAAAAAATGGCTTTGATATTATTTATGATAATAATAAATGGGTTGGTTTTCTCTACACTAAAGAATATAAACAAATTATCTGTGTAAAGTTTTTTGCTATATCTGAATTGCTCCGCTCAAGTGGTTACGGAAGCAAAGTAATGGATTCTATGAATGAAAAGCATTCAAATAAAAGAATAGTACTCACTATTGAGGAGCTTGATGAAAAGACAGAAAACTATCAACAAAGAGTTAAGCGCAAAGCGTTTTATGAAAAAAATGGGTTCAGTTCTACCGGGTTTATCATAAAAGAGCCAGCTGAGCGGCAAGAAGTCCTTATACGTGGTGGAACTATATCTAAAGAAGAAATAGAAGCTATGTACAAGCATTTTTTAGGAAATTTATTGTTTTCTTTACTTAAAATCGAAGTACTAAAAATTGAATAAGAATACCGTCATTTTAATGTAATTGGTTAGTCATTAGCAGTTAAATAATGCATGCAAAAAACCAACAGCAAAGATAAAAATTTAAAGTTTACTTATTGGCTCAAAAAAGAATAAACATTATTCAGTTTTATCCTTGAACTCGCACAAATCTTCAATAATACAACTGCCACATTTTGGTTTGCGGGCTGTACAAACATAACGACCATGTAAAATAAGCCAGTGATGTACATCTACTTTAAACTCTGCTGGTACAACTTTTAATAGCTTTTTTTCTACTTCAACAACGTTCTTACCCATAGCAAATTTAGTGCGGTTTGATACGCGGTCTATGTGGGTATC
>NZ_JACJFH010000149.1:0-6549 GCF_014164495.1 Pseudoalteromonas sp. SG41-5
GACCGAGTATGCTTATCAAGATTCAGTTGCCAGTTAACGCTAAGTTATTTTTTAGCTAGCCCAGCCCTAAGCAGGGAGCAATTCCCTGCTTTTCCTCCTAGGTGTTTTTTATGTTCAAAATCAAATCATTATTTAATTATGTTATTTCAATTCTGTTTATTTTTTGTGTTTTAAACTCGCTGTCTATCTATGCAAAAACAAGCAAACAACTACTCCCCGTTAGTGTTCAGCTTTGGTCTGTTAAAGATGCCTTAAAAGCGGATTTTGATGGCACCCTTTCATCTATTGCTGATATGGGCTTTCAAGGTGTGGAATTTGCAGGTGACTTTGGGCCTTATAAGAACAATCCAAGTGCACTGAAGGACAAACTCGCGAAGCTAAATTTAGTCGCTAGTAGCGCACATATCGGCTTTGACTCCTTAACGGATGACACCTTAACAGACACATTATTGTTTTATAAAACCCTTGGTGTCTCGATTTTATTTGTACCTTGGGATGAAAGAGCTTGGCACCCACAAGGAATTACCTCTCTGACCGAACAACTCGTTCAGGTTAATGAAATCGCTCAGCGCTATGCTATGCACATCGGTTTTCACAACCATAATAAGGAGTTTAGTCAATTCCAAAACGCGACATACTGGGACGCTATTGCCAGTAATACGCCAAATACCCTGCCACTGCAGCTTGATATAGGTTGGGTACATTATGCAGGAAAAGATCCTGAATATTTCATTAAAAAATACCCAGGACGAACCCTGGCAACCCACTTAAAAGTTCGCACCCATCCTAACGATGGCTTAAGTCCTATATTAGGTGAAAATGATTATCCATGGCAAAAAATAATAGAAACATTGATTGTTGATGGCGCCACTCAGTGGCTAGTCGTAGAGCAAGAAGAATACCCGAATGGGTTAACACCAATGCAAAGCGTGGCTAAATCTAAAGTTAATTTAGATAAGATCCTCGCTAAAATGGGCGAATAAAGTAACTTTCTCCCTCCTCTGACACAAACAGTAGGGACTAACAATAGTACATTAACTATCTTAGTCCCTATGAACTCTTAATAATTATACATCCCACTCTTTCAGTGTGTCTTTTAAGTATTCATAACGCCATGAGTTAAGTAAATCGGGCTTTGGAGTCTGTTCACGCTCAGCGCTGGTTAACTTCCAATTCCAACTGATCAACTGGTTGATTTGCTTTTTAGATGCAAATACATCTTCTGGAATGCCCTGTTTTTTAGCAACTGCAGTGATTTTTTGTTTAATTTCTTTGGCTACTTTTTTATAACTTGGAAAGTCAATAAGTCGTCTTAGTGGCTCAGGAAAATCTGCAACAGGGATCACTTTAGCTTTTTCAATACACTTTAAGATTTCAACGCCCGAGCGGTTAACTTCGATGCTATCGACTTCTGGGACATTACGCATTGCAGTTAAACTCGTTGGTTTGCGTTTTGCCAATTCAACCAAGCAATGCTCTTTTAATACAAAGTTAAGCGCTAAATTTTTGCGTATCGCTTTGTTACGACGCCAAGCCGCAAGCTCTCTTAATACAGCAAGATCCGCAGGTTTTAATTGCCAAGCATTTTTAATGTCTCGATACAGATGTTCATCCGGTGTTTGATAAGCCCGTTTTTGTGCAATCAACTCACTTTCATTGATCACAATATCAAAGAAACCAGCGTCGTTGATTTGTTCAATAATAATTTTAAAGCACGGTAATAAATGAAATACATCAGCTGCAGCGTAATCGAGTTGTTTAATTGTTAGCGGACGCTGTAACCAATTGGTCCGTGATTCGCTTTTGTCGATTTCAATATCGAGTAAATTTTTTACCATATGAGCAAAGCCCATGCAGTTGCCATTGCCTAATAATTGCAAGGCAAATTGGCTATCAAATAAGGGAGCTGGTACGAAGCCGGCGTATTTTTGAAATACTTCAATATCTTCCGACGGTGAATGCAAGACTTTTAACACCGCAGGATCACGTAGAATCTGCCAAAAATCAAACAATGATAGCTCGGCTAGCGGATCGATTAATGCTAAATGTTCGCCGTCATAAACTTGAATAAGGGCAACTTCAGGATACAAAGTACGACGACGCATAAATTCTGTATCAATTGCTAAGATGGGTTTGTTACGGATCTGCTCTACAAACTCATTTAATTGATTTTGGGTTTGGATCAATTGATATTGCACTTAATCTCCTACAATAAAAAAGCCGACATATGTCGGCTTTTTTAGCTTGCTAATCTTTCAAGGCTCGTCTGAGTATTTTGCCAACGTTTGTTTTTGGCAATTCATCCCTAAACTCAACCAGTTTAGGGACCTTGTAATTAGTTAAATTATCACGACAGTGTTTTATTATATCTTTTTCAGTCAAAGATGGGTCTTTTTTAACAATAAAAACTTTAACTTGTTCGCCGCTAACATCATGAGGGATACCAATTGCTGCTGCTTCTAAAACACCTTCATGCATTGCAATCACTTCTTCGATCTCATTTGGGAACACATTAAAGCCAGATACGATGATCATATCTTTTTTACGGTCAACAATATAAAAGAATCCTTCATCGTCATAAGTGGCTATATCCCCTGTGGCAAACCAACCATCTTGCAAACACTCAGCCGTTGCATCAGGACGATTATAATAACCAACCATCACTTGTGGGCCTTTAACCCATAATTCGCCCGGCTCACCTTTGGCTGCTTCTTCACCATTATCTAACATCAACTTGATCTCAGTATTAGGTGCAGGTAAACCAATCGAACCATTGTATGAATCTAGATCATAAGGACTGACAGTAACTAATGGCGAACACTCAGTTAAACCATACCCTTCCATTAATTTGCTACTGGTGATCTTTTGCCATTTTTCAGCAACAGGTCGCTGTACAGCCATACCACCACCAAGGGACATTTTCAAACTTGAAAAATCAAGCTCGGCAAAACCCGGTGTATTCAACAAACCATTAAATAATGTATTTACGCCCGTGATCGCGGTGAATTTATGTTGGCCTAATTCTTTCACAAAGCCTTTCATATCACGCGGATTGGTGATCAATAAATTTAATCCGCCATACTTCATAAACGTTAAGCAGTTCGCTGTTAGTGCAAAGATATGATAAAGCGGTAAAGCAGTGACAACAACTTCTTTGCCACGTTCTAACACTTGATCTAAGCAACCAGAAACCTGCTCTAAGTTACCTACCATATTGCCATGGGTCAGCATCGCACCTTTAGAGACACCCGTTGTGCCACCGGTATATTGTAAAAAAGCAATATCAGATAAACACACTTCAGGTTTAATGTAATCTTTTTCGTTCGCTGCAAGTAAGGCTTCAAACTTAATGGGGTTAGGCAATGAATAGCTTGGCACCATTTTTTTAATATGCTTAACAACAAAGTTAACCAAGTGCTTTTTAAAGCCACCCACCATATCACCCACTTGGGTAACTACGATGTGTTTTACTTTAGTGTGCGGCAATGCTTTTTCAAGCGTGTCTGCAAAGTTAGCCAGTATAAAAATCGCTGATGTTTCTGAATCATTTAATTGATGTTCAAGCTCACGTACAGTGTAAAGCGGATTAACGTTAACTACGACACAACCGGCACGTAAAATACCGAGTATTGAAACAGGTGTTTGTAATAAATTTGGCATCATTACAGCCACTTTATCGCCTTTTTTCAATCCCAGCTCTTTTTGAATATACACAGCAACACGTTTTGTTGCTTGGTCTATTTCATCATAGCTCAATGTTTTACCCATATTGGTAAAAGCAGGCAAGTCTTTGTAGTCAGTGAAGCTTTTTTCAAACACTTCTAACAACGAGTTGTAGTGCTCAGGATCGATTGTTTCAGGCATACCCTCTGGGTAGCGCTTCAGCCAAATTTTGTCCACTCTTAGCTCCTGTTCTATTTATAATTTATTTTTATTAAACCTTAAACTAAGTAAGGCAATTTCACAATTGAGCAATCACTCTAATTCGCAAATATTCCCACATTTTGTGCAAATATACAATTAACATGCACCAGTTTGCAGCATAAATGCATGAACCTGCTGTAAACATTGCTCAGGGCTTTGCATATGGCAGTGGTGGCCACCTTCAACTTCATTTACTATTAAGCTTTTGTAATAATTAGCATATTTATTTAAATTATCACTAATAAATTGATACCCTTTACTGCCTACAATTAATTGGCACGGCACATTTATTTCGCTTATTACCGCTATGCATTGTTGCTCATCAAATCTAAAACCTGAATGATTTTTAAGCTTTGGATCAGTTCTTAGCAGCCATCCTTGTTCAGTTTCTAGTATATTTCTGTCCATCAAAAGTGCTATTAAATCCAAAGGTAAGTCACTTTGTGTCGCCCGTGCTTGGTGTATTATTTGTTTTGACTCGTACTGTCGGGGTGCTTTTTTATTTACACGACGTCGATTCAAAATTGCATTTCTAAGCTGCTCAACCACTTTTTCACTGGGTGTTGTGACAACTCCCAGTCCTTCAATCATAGTAACTGTATTTACTTTATCAGGAAAGCAGCTAGCAAAAAGCCCGTCGGCCATTGCGCCCATAGAATGACCAACTAAATGTACTTTATTAACTCCCAGTTTTTCGATCAAATTATAAATATCATCAATGTAATCAGTGAAATAATAGTGTGCATCGCTTCCACGCCAATCTGATAAACCATGTCCTGGAAAGTCCACACAATACCAAGTTGCAGTTAAGGTGTTATGTTCTAACATGGGTAAAAAACTATGACAATTATCAAGCCAACCATGTAATGCAATGACAACCTCTTTTCCTTGCCCAAATGTTAGGCCATGAAGTGTTAATGCGCCACTTTGAACTGAAAATGGATGCACTGCGTAATTCCCCTTTGTTTTTAGTTTGTTTAACGTAAAAGACATTTATTTATACTACATTGCGTATACAATGGCACTACATAATAAACAGGGTACAAAGATGAAGAAACAAATAAGCCTCTTGGCATTATTATGCTCAGCAAGTGCATACGCAGAGCAAGCACCAAAAAACATAATTTATATGATTGGTGATGGCATGGGCCCCGCTTATACTACAGCATATCGCTACTTTAAAGATGATCCGTCGACCAAAGAAATTGAAGGTACGGTGTTTGATACAATTCTTAAAGGTATGGCACATACTTACCCTGACGACCATACCTATGTAACTGACAGTGCTGCTGGCGCAACAGCTTTGAGCTCCGGCCATAAAAGCTATAATGGTGCAATTGCAGTTGATACCGATAAAAAACCGGTAAAAACAATGCTCGAAATTGCCAAACAAAAAGGCATGATCACCGCATTAGTTGCAACCTCACAAATCAATCATGCCACGCCTGCAAGCTTCGCTGCACATAATGAATCTCGTCGTAACTACGATGAAATTGCCAATGATTACATTGATAATAAAATTGCCGGAAAACTTCCCGTTGATTTAATGCTCGGTGGCGGTACTAAATATTACATCCGCGAAGACCGTAATTTAGTTGCAGAATTTAAGCAAGCGGGCTATCAATACAGTGATGACTTTAGTGCGTTAAAAGATATTAAGCAAATTCCTGCGCTGGGATTATTTGCTCCAGTTGGGCTTGACTTTGCGTTAGATAATAACCCAACACGCTTAGCACAAATGACCAATAAAGCGCTTGAGTTACTTGATGAAAATAAGAAAAATGGCTTTTTCGTGATGATCGAAGGCAGCCAAATTGATTGGTGTGGCCATGCCAATGATATTGCCTGTGCAATGGCGGAAATGGATGATTTTGCTAAATCAATCGAGCAAGCAAAAGCGTACGTTGATAAAAACCCGGATACCTTATTGGTGATCACCGCAGATCACTCAACAGGTGGTTTAACATTAGGTGCGCATGGTCAATATAAATGGGAAACCGAGGTAGTAAAAGGCGTGAAAGCCACAGCCGTTAAATTAACTAAATTAATGTCAGAGTCTGATGATTTAAAAGCTATTTGGACTGCTAACACGAATATAGAATACACTCCCGAAAACCAGATCAAGCTTGAACAGGCAAAAAAACTAGGCGATAAACCACTTAATCTTGCCATTAAAGATATTATCAGTAGAGCCAGTTTCACCGGTTGGACTACTGGCGGTCACACTGCTATTGATGTACAAGTATTTGCCTATGGTAAAGGTGCTGATAAATTTATCGGCTCACAAAACAATACTGATATTGCCGATAAACTGATCGGCTTTATTGAACAGCAGTAATGTTTAATTGGCATGTTGCTTTTCCTGAGGGTAGAGGCTAACTGCAACATTAAAGGTTAATTATAAAAAGCCCAGTCATAATGTATCTGGGCTTTTTTAATCACAGCTGGAGGTAAACTTTTGCCAAATACTGGCACATCAACACATAGTTAAATTACTGTCTAATACCAATCTGCATAAAGATTAAGTCAATTTTATCCAGTCTCTAGAGCATATGCTTTTAACCGTATCAGGAACAGAAATGAATTTATTCCACGCTTGCGAAACCTGTTCGACTATTTCTTCAT
>NZ_JACJFH010000014.1:0-73045 GCF_014164495.1 Pseudoalteromonas sp. SG41-5
CAAAAATATATACGCAGAGACTAATAACGCCAATGGCAATAAACTTTGTGAAATACTGGCTAATAACAGTGGATGACGTTCTCGCGCCCAAGGGCGACCTTCACTGTCACTGGCTGGCATAAACAATGGTAAATTAGTTAATACTTTATAAATACCTAACGCTGCAATCCCCAGTACCGTGATTTCCCCTAGGGTATCAAAGCCCCTGAAATCAACCAAAATAACGTTTACGACATTGGTACCGCCTCCGCCAGTTTTTGCATTGGCGATAAAGAAATCTGAAATTGACTCAAGCGGACGCGTTAATAATGCATAACAAATACTGGCAATAACCACCCCCACTGCTGAGGCAATCCCTAAATCACGTAAAATACGTAATGAACTCGACTCTTTAGGGGTGCGTTGCGGTAAGAAGAATAATGCCAGCATTAATAAAATGACTATCACTACCTCTACGGTTAACTGTGTAAGCGCTAAATCGGGCGCTGAGAAGCGAGTAAATGCCACTGAAACCATTAACCCTACGATTGATATCATCAATAACGATACCATCCGTGAGCGATGCCAAATCACAGTGCTAATGGCGCCGATGATCATTAAACCTGCACCAATGGCATTATGAAAATCGATCGGCGTACGTGGCGCAGTACCCGCCAAAGCGTTCATTTCAAACAATGGCCAACCAGCACACAACAATACGACCCCCAACATCACAACAATGTAACGTTGCAGAGAACCATTTTCGGTGCTGCTGATTTTTTCTTGACTCCACTTAATGATCGCATAGACAAACCGCTCAAAGGTTTTTTTAGCATTTAATGGAGGTAGTGATGCTTGAAACTTAAATAAGTGCTTGCGCTGAATATATATAAATACACCGCCCACGACAGCCATCGCACTCATAAGCAATGGTAAATTAAAACCATGCCAAATTGACAGTTTAAACTGTGGTGTCGCTTCCCCAAGAACTGCTAGCGACGCCGCTGACAAAATACCATCAACCACAAAGTTTGGAAACATACCGACTAGTAAACACAACACAACGAGTATTTCGATTGGCACACGCATATAGCGAGGAGGCTCATGCGGTGTTTTTGGTAAATTGATTGGGTCGCCATTAAAGAATACATCGTGAATAAAGCGTGCCGAATATGCTACAGAAAAAGCAGCCGCTAGAGTTGCTAATACAGGAATAAGCCACGACATAGAACCAAGTATTGGTTGATGTAAGGTTTCTGCAAAAAACATTTCTTTTGACAAGAAACCATTTAATAGCGGCACCCCAGCCATTGCCGCTGCAGCAACCATTGCCAGTGTCGCTGTATAAGGCATAAATCGCCACATACCATTGAGCTTACGCATATCTCGCGTACCAGTTTCATGGTCAATAATACCGGTGGCCATAAATAATGATGCTTTAAACGTTGCATGGTTAATAATATGAAATATTGCCGCTACTGTGGCAAGTTCAGTATCTAACCCAAGTAATAAAGTGATCAAACCTAAATGGCTAATGGTTGAATACGCCAGCAGCCCTTTTAAATCATGCTTAAATAAAGCGATGTAGGCGCCGACCAATAACGTTGTTAAGCCGGTCATGGCAACCAAAATAAACCAGATATCTGTTCCAGCTAACGCTGGATAAAAACGTGCAAGCAGGAAGATACCGGCTTTTACCATAGTCGCTGAATGCAAATAGGCACTCACTGGCGTTGGGGCTGCCATTGCGTGCGGTAACCAAAAATGAAATGGGAATTGAGCTGATTTAGTAAATGCACCTAGCAATACCAACACTAATGCAACTTCGTATAAGTCATGTGACTGGATCAATGTTTTGCTAGCTAAAATAACGTCTAGATCATAGCTACCAACAATATCACCAAGCAGTAGTAAGCCGCCTAGTAGAGCTAATCCACCGGCTCCAGTGACTGCTAATGCCATACGTGCCCCTTTGCGGGCCTCTGATTTATGCCACCAAAAACTGATTAACAAAAATGAGCTAATACTGGTTAATTCCCAAAACAGCCATAGTTGAATCACGTTATTCGACATCACAATACCGAGCATTGCAGTCATAAACAGCATTAAGTAACAGTATAATTTTGGCATCGAGTCATTATTACTTAGGTAATAACGGGTATAAAAAATAACCAGCAACCCGATCCCTAAGATCATAAAGATAAACAATAAGCTTAAGCCATCTAGGCGAAAAGCCAGCTCCATACCCAGCGCTGGTATCCATTGAGTGGTAAAGCGAATTGTCTCACCCGCTAAAACCGCTGGCGTGTGATAAATCGCAATTGCTAAGGCGCATAAAGGCGCTAGCATAGTTAAGCTCGTAGATTGATTACGAGTCAATTTGCCGGTGCAGGAAGAAATAACACTGCCAATTAAGGATAACAGGGGTATCCAGAGCAAAGTCATAGAGAGAAACCTTTTGAAGTCATAAGAGTATCAATACACTGCTAGTTAGTTTTAGTTTAGTACTGGTCATTTCGGATGGTTTTAATTTTAGCTTCAATAAACGCTTTATAGGTATATAGTTATACTGATCAGCGACGATTTTGTCTATAGTAAGCCCTTCTACCTGCTGTTATTTTGTACTATTTTAGTGCTGACAGCATATTATTTACAACTTTATCCCTCAATATTTTTTTTTGTCATTTTGTTTATAAAGTTCATAGGTGCTTTAAATTGCTGAAAATAGTCGCTAAATCGTAGTGGTTGATAGCTCGGATCAGTAATTTGTTGCAACCATAATTGTTGATAATACACTGACAAAGGGATTTGTTGATATTGCATTATTGACCAGTTATGACTTGGTTTATATGCTTTAATTGGTGTTTGACAGCTATCACTTAGCTGCCAGCCAGCCGGTGGTGTAAGATCATTGGCAATAAAAAGGTTCGGCGCCACCAAGCCTTTTTGATTACATAACCACGCCTGCTTCGCTGCGGGTAATGGATACTCATCTTCAAAGCCGTTAAAGTGCATCAGCTCATGTAAAAATAAACCGTAATAACTCGCCGAGTTTAAGTGCATTATGCCACCTTGCACATTGCCTGAGCCAGTTGCGGTCATCATCACTATAAAATCAAAGCCCGTTGGCCAAGCTTTATTGTGAGCTAAAGGCTGCCAATCACATTTAGCGGCATGTTGCGGCTGTTGTTGGCAGTTTATGGAGTCCCCTAAATAAATCGGCTTACTAAAACAAAAACTGCCTGAGCTCGGTTGGGGGTGTTGTTGATAACGAATTTTAAATGCATTAAGTTTTGCTAAACCTTGGCGATGATCTGTCATCATCAACACATTAAACTGACACTGCGGTTGCGCTTGCAGCTGTGAAAAGGATAATAAAAATCCCTCATGACTGGCAAAGCTTTGGTCAATACTCGCCGGTGTGGCGCCATGGTGTAATTTTAATTGTTCTGCCGCATGACTTGCAGGCAACAGGTGTTGCTCTGCCAGTGATGTTAAATCATCCCAACGTTCTGATTGCAGTAACAATGCACTGAGTCTGCGGCGCTTATCAACACTTTGCTGAGCCACGCTAACACGCCAAAAAGGTAAAGCCGATTGTGCTTGATCATTTGTTAGTAACCGCAGTGCCCAAGCAAATTGTGCATCTGTAACAGCATTTATAGCTAATAAGTATAAGGTAGCATCAGTCAATGAATTAAGCTGAGCATTAAAATCGTCAATAAAACGATAATAACTAATAAGAATAGAATCTGGGGTATGTTTTACATGCCAAAAGGCAATATCGCGATGCTGATTAACTGAGCTTGGTAAATATCCCAAACTCAGCATAACAACAACACTAATAAATAATTTAACTGTCGTTTTCACCAGCCATTAACTCAAGCTCTAAACGGGCATATTTATATTCCACAAACTCATGCACATTGGTGGCAAGTGCTAAACGAAAGAAATCTGCGGCTTGATAATCAAGCCCTTTAGCTTGATATATTTTAGCTAAATAAAAGTAAGCTTCGCATAGCCGCTGCGCATATTCTTGTTCAGTTTTAACACCATCGGCAAGACTTGTTAAAAAGCTCTGCTCGCTCATATCGCCCAAATAAAGTGATATTAAACTATACGCCCATTGGCTATCATCCAGCCCTTGTGCATTGCTTTTTAAGTTTGCTAAAGCTTGCACAGGATCAGCGCTTGCTTGCGCTAGATAAAGCCATAACACCCGGTAAGGATCACTTGGCGAACGAGATAAAAACTCTTTAAGATCAGCTGCTGCAAGATTTGCTCTATCGCCATAGTAAAGAGCAATACCACGATTTAAGTAGGCATATTCGTGTTGCTCATTGAGTTCTAACGCTGAATCAAAAAATTCATAGGCTTTTTCAAATTGTTGCATCAAGGTATGGTGAATACCTAAAAAGTTATACACTTCGGCTAAATCGGGCTTCAATTGCACAGCACGATTAAAATCAATCCGCGCCAAGGTAGACATACCTAAACTATCAAATAATACGCCACGGTCATAAAATAATTTTGCTTGTTGATCTGGCGCTAGATCAGCACGATTTAATAATTCAGAATAACGAGCTATCGCTATTTCACTACGAAAATCAGACGCTAAAGGCGCAGTGAAAGGCACATTCACAATCGCAGTCGGTTGTGCTTGCGAAGTAGATTGACAGGCGCTTAAAGACAGAATAGCAAACGATGCCAAGGCTATGTGTTTAAGTATCATTAAAATCCTTTATACCAAGATAAGTAGCAAACTGATAGGACAAGTGTTATCCAAAGAGGTTTCATTAAAGCATAAAAAAAGAGGCTATACAGCCCCTTTTTATATTATCCAGAGAATATCTGGATTAAATATCAACAATTAAGCGTCAGTTGGTGCATCAGCTGCGGCAGCTGCTGATTCCATTGCTTCTTTGATACTTAAACGTACACGACCTTGACGGTCTACTTCTAGTACTTTAACTTTAACTTCTTGACCTTCAGATAGGTGATCTGTCACGTTATTTACGCGCTCAGTACTGATCTGAGAGATATGCACTAGGCCATCTTTACCAGGAAGAATGTTTACAAACGCACCGAAATCAACGATACGTACAACTTTACCTTCGTAGATAGTACCTACTTCTAGTTCAGCTGTTAATTGCTCAATGCGGCTGATTGCATTTGCTGCGCTTTCACCGTCTGTTGCTGCAATTTTGATTGTACCGTCATCACCGATTTCAATCGTAGTACCTGTTTCTTCAGTAAGTTGACGAATAGTTGCGCCGCCTTTACCGATAACTTCTGCGATTTTCTTCTGTGGTATCTTCATAGTGTAGATACGCGGAGCAAACATTGAAAGCTCTTCAGATGGTGCAGAAATCGCTTCGTCCATCACACTTAAGATGTGTAAACGTGCAGCTTTTGCTTGTTTAAGCGCAATTTGCATGATTTCTTGAGTGATACCTTCAATCTTGATATCCATCTGTAGTGCAGTGATACCTGCAGCAGTACCAGCTACTTTAAAGTCCATGTCACCTAAGTGATCTTCATCACCTAAGATATCAGAAAGAACTACGAATTTTTCGTCTTCTTTAACTAGACCCATCGCGATACCCGCAACAGACGCTTTAATTGGCACACCCGCATTCATAAGTGCAAGTGAAGTACCACATACTGATGCCATTGAAGATGAACCATTTGATTCAGTGATCTCAGATACAACACGGATTGAGTAAGGGAACTCAGTCAATGTAGGCATTACAGCTTGGATACCGCGCTTAGCTAGGTTACCGTGGCCGATTTCACGACGCTTAGGAGAACCTACAAAACCAGTTTCACCTACGCAGAACGGAGGGAAGTTATAGTTAAGCATAAAGTGGTTTTTATGTGTCCCAGTTAAATCATCGATTAACTGTGAATCACGTTCTGTACCAAGTGTAGCTGTTACCAGTGCTTGTGTTTCACCACGCGTAAAGATTGCAGAACCGTGAGTACGTGGCAATACGCCAGTCATTACGTCAAGTGCACGGATCATATCTGGTTCACGACCATCGATACGTTTTTCGCCAGCAGTGATGCGCCCACGTACGATTTTCTTCTCAAGAGAACCAAATACTTTGCCAACTTCTTGCTTGTCTAGTGACTCGCCTTCAGCAAGCTCAGCTGTTAATACAGCAACAACTTCGTCTTTAGCTACGCCAAGTGCTTCTTTACGAGCCACTTTATCAGTGATGCGGTAAGCTTCGCCTACTTTATCAGCTGCGATTGCTGCTACTTTATCTTCTAAAGCAACGTTCTTTTCAGGTGCTGCCCAATCCCATGTAGGTTTGCCAGCTTCTGCTTTGAATTCGTTGATTGCGTTGATGATAGCTTGAGATTGCTCATGACCATATACAACCGCACCTAGCATAACGTCTTCTGCAAGTACGTCAGCTTCTGATTCAACCATAAGTACTGCGTTATCAGTACCAGCAACAACTAAATCAAGTTGGCTTTCTTCAAGCTCTTTTAACGTTGGGTTAAGTACGTATTCGCCGTTGATGTAACCAACGCGCGCTGCACCAATTGGACCACTGAATGGGATACCAGAGATAGCAAGTGCTGCTGAAGTACCGATCATCGCAACCATATCAGGTTGAATTTCAGGGTTAACAGAAACAACAGTAGCAATAACTTGTACTTCGTTTACAAAACCATTTGGGAAAAGTGGACGAATTGGACGGTCAATAAGACGTGCAATAAGTGTTTCACCGTCGTTTGGACGACCTTCACGCTTTAAGAAACCACCAGGGATACGACCTGCAGCGTACATACGCTCTTGGTAGTTAACTGTTAGTGGGAAAAAATCTTGGCCCGGTTGTGCTTCACGCTTACCAACAACAGTAACTAATACTGATGTGTCGCCAATACTTGCTAGTACTGCGCCGTCTGCTTGACGAGCGATTGCACCGGTTTCTAGGGTAACTGTATGTTGACCTAGTTGAAATTCTTTAATAATTGCTTGCACTTAAAATGTTCCTTAAATGTGTTCTAATAAGTTGCCATCAAAGTACCAATTACAGTACATAATTGTATTCAGTTGGAAATCAATTAAGTACTACAATTGGCAATGATGTGAATAAGCGTAGATAAACCTTTTTATCTACGCGCATAGTATATAACAAAGTAATGCAAAATTGCGAGCTTAGTCCCTAGATAAAAGTGGTGATAATAGGCGCGCTAAAAAGTGTGCTTTGCTGTCACTAACTATGTGGCTTTTATTTGATATTTCAAGAGAATTAATTGTTGTGGACAGAGAGAGTGAGAAATTTCAGGCACAAAAAAAGGAGCTATAAAGCTCCTTTCTATGTAATCTAGTTCTTAGCGACGTAGGCCAAGTTCTTGGATTAACGCAGTATAACGTGCAATGTCTTTACCTTTAAGGTAATCAAGCAGTTTACGGCGAGTGCTTACTTTACGAAGCAGACCACGACGTGAGTGGAAGTCATGCTTGTGATCAGCAAAGTGACCTTGAAGCTTGTTGATATCAAAAGTAAGAAGTGCAACTTGTACTTCAGGTGAACCAGTGTCGCCTTCTGCACGTGCGAATTTTGCGATGATATCGATCTTTTCTTGATTGCTTAGTGACATAGTAACTCCAAAAATAAAATTTAAAAGGTGTCTTAGCCGATCACTAATTCAGCCAAAACGATTAGCGGGCGTATTCTACCAGCTACGGCAATAACTACAAGCTAAACTTTACGCTGTTGTTTCTTGCTGATTTGATAAGCCACGTTTTGACTTTAAATGGCCATCAGGATTACGTTCACCAGTGCCAATAAACACACCATCAGCGAGCACTTTAATTGCCCCTTCTGGCAGTTCAATATCAAGTACAACCGCCTGACCATGGCTAAAAGAACTACCTTGCTCTTTACTGAGCTCAACCACAGGTAGACCAACTAATGCGGTGTCCATTGGCAGTAATAGTTCATCAAGATAAGTAGAAGGCGTAAGCTCTTCTTGTTTCGCTTTTACTAATAACGCTTCTAACTGCTCAAGTGACACCATTTTGTCAGCAGGGTAATGCCCTACCGCACTGCGATGCAACATGATCACATGCGCGCCACAACCCAGGTTTTCGCCTAAGTCATCGACGATAGTACGAATATAAGTACCTTTTGAAACATGGGCGGTCATTTGCACTTCGTTATTAGCTTCATCGAACTCATCTAGTGTTAAACTAAATACGTTGATTTTTCTGCACTTGCGAGGTACTTCAATGCCTTCACGCGCATATTTATATAAAGGTCGGCCTTCATATTTTAACGCTGAATACATTGACGGGTATTGATCTGACTCACCTAAAAACTTAGCAATTTCTTCGCTAAGTTGCTCAGCCGTCACATTGACATCTTTAGTACTGACAATTTCACCATCAGAATCTGATGTTGTCGTACGTTCACCTAATTTAGCGCGAACTACATAGGTTTTGTCAGTATCGAGTAAAAACTGAGTAAATTTAGTCGCTTCACCAAAACAGATAGGCAGCATACCCGTTGCAAGCGGATCAAGGGCACCGGTGTGCCCCGCTTTTTGTGCAAAATACACACTTTTAGCTTGCTGTAGCGCTTTATTTGATGAAATGCCTATTGGTTTGTTTAACAACAAAATACCGTCAACTGGACGGCCTTTACTGCGCTTTGCCATCTGTATTAGTGCCTTTTTCGCTGTCTGTTTCGTCGATATGCTCTGCATCATCTACGCTATCAACTTCGTCATCTACATGCTTTGCTTTATCTTCACGAATAATAGAATCAACAAGGTTTGAAATACGCATGCCTTCCATCAGTGAATTATCAACCACAAACTTAAGCTCTGGCATAATACGGGCACGAATGCGTTTGCCAAGTAGTGAGCGAATATAACCGGTCGCTTCATTTAATACTTTAGCACTTTGCTTTGCAGCATCTTCATCTTGGGTGTTAAACACAGTAATAAAGATTTTTGCATAAGATAAATCACGTGATACTTCTACAGCAGATACTGTAACCATACCTAAACGTGGATCTTTAATTTCACGTTGCAAAATAACAGCAATTTCTTTTTGAATTTGCTGAGCAACACGATCAGTACGAGAAAACTCTCTCATTAGACTCTACTCTAAAAATTATAACTCATTGAGAAATATAAATAAGTTATTTAAATAATGGATACACAAATGGGGGCTGAGCCCCCATTTATTATCTTAGCTTACGAACAATTAAAGTGTACGTTGTACTTCAACTGTTTCGAATACTTCGATTTGGTCACCAACGCGAACATCATTGTAGTTCTTAACGCCGATACCACATTCCATGCCGTTACGAACATCAGCAACATCGTCTTTAAAGCGACGAAGTGATTCAAGCTCACCTTCGTAGATAACCACGTTATCACGAAGTACACGAATTGGTGCGCTACGTTTAATAACACCTTCAGTAACCATACAACCAGCGATAGCGCCAATTTTAGGTGACTTGAACACGTCACGAACTTCAGCTAGACCAATGATCTCTTGCTTGAACTCTGGTGCTAACATACCAGACATAGCTTGCTTCACTTCGTCAATCAAGCTATAGATAACGCTGTAGTAACGTAAGTCTAAGTTCTCAGACTCAATTACTTTACGTGCCGATGCATCAGCACGAACGTTAAAGCCAACCACGATTGCATTAGATGCTGCAGCAAGGGTTGCGTCAGTTTCAGTGATACCACCTACGCCTGAGCCTACAATCTTCACTTTAACTTCATCTGTTGACAGTTTTGTCAATGAATCAGAGATTGCTTCGATTGAACCTTGAACGTCTGCTTTAAGTACCACATTAACTTCAGACACATTGCCTTCAGTCATGTTAGTAAACATGTTTTCAAGCTTCGCTTTTTGCTGACGTGCTAGTTTAACATCACGGAATTTACCTTGACGGTAAAGTGCAACTTCACGGGCTTTACGCTCGTCTTTAACTACAGTTGCTTCGTCGCCCGCAGCTGGAATACCAGATAGACCTAAAATCTCAACTGGGATTGAAGGACCTGCAGACTTGATGTCTTTACCGTTTTCATCGCGCATTGCACGAACACGACCATACTCAAGACCACATAATACAATGTCACCTTGGTTAAGCGTACCAGATTGTACAAGGATAGAAGCAACTGGACCACGGCCTTTATCAAGACGAGATTCAATAACAACACCAGCAGCCATACCCACAGTTGGAGCAGTAAGTTCTAACAACTCAGATTGGTTTAATACCGCTTCAAGAAGGTCATCAATACCTAAACCAGTTTTAGCAGAAATATGCACATACTGTGTATCACCGCCCCACTCTTCAGGAATAACGTCTAGTTGAGCAAGCTCATTCTTAACGCGATCTGGGTCTACGCCTTCTTTATCCATTTTGTTAACAGCGATAATTAAAGGAACGCCAGCTGCACGCGCATGCTGAACCGCTTCTTTAGTTTGTGGCATTACACCATCATCTGCTGCAACCACTAGGATTACGATATCTGTTGCTTTAGCACCACGAGCACGCATTGACGTAAACGCCGCGTGACCTGGAGTATCCAAGAAAGTGATCATGTTACCATTTACGTCAACATGATAAGCACCGATATGCTGTGTGATACCACCGGCTTCGCCAGAGGCCACTTTTGCTGAACGAATATAATCAAGCGTTGACGTTTTACCGTGGTCAACGTGACCCATTACAGTTACTACTGGTGCACGTGGCTCAGATTTACCATCTTCATGACGGTCATTTAGTACTGTTTGCTCTAATTCGTTTTCTTTAACAATGATAACTTTGTGGCCCATTTCTTCTGCAACTAACTGTGCAGCTTCTTGGTCGATCACTTGGTTAATGGTAACCATGTCACCCATTTTCATCATTGTTTTTACAACTTCAGCGCCCTTAACGGCCATGCGTGATGCAAGCTCAGCAACTGTAATTGTTTCGCTAATACGCACTTCGTTTTTCACGTCAACCGTTGGCTTTTGGAAGCCATGTTGTAATGAAGCTGGTGCTTTTAGCTTGCTTTTCTTGCCTCTCGAAGGAACAAATTTCTCCTTCGCTGGGGCTTTTTTCTTTTTCTTAGCACGGCGTGTGCCTTGCTCATCACGCGCATCAGCAACATCTTCTGCTTCACGTGCGTAAGTAGAAGTAGTAAGGTGGTGATCAGCGATTTAATCGCGCTTCTTACGTTCTTCTCCTTCTTTGTTCCTGCGGGCTGAATTTTCTTCTCCTAGCTTTCTTGCCTCTTCTGCTTGACGTTTCGCTTCTTCTTCAGCTTTCTTCAATGCGGCCTCTTCTGCTTCTTTTTGCAGACGCTCAGCTTCAACGCGATCTTTTTCAGACTTCGCGGTTTGTTCTGGGGTCATCTGCTTCTGTTTTGCTACACGTTCAGCATCTGCTTTACGTTTAGCTTCTTCTTTCACTTTACGGTCAGCCTCTTCTTTGGCTTTACGCTCTGCGTCTTGTTTTGCTTTAAGCTCAGCTGCTTCTTTTGCAGCTTGTTGCTCAAGTTCACGACGAGCGGCTTCTTCTGCTGCTATACGTGCTTGCTCTTGCTCTTGCTCAACCGCGCTTTTCTTCACGTAAGTACGTGTTTTACGTACTTCAACTTGTACTGACTTTGCTTGACCTGTAGAACCCGTAACACTTAATGTGCTTTTGCTCTTACGTTGCAATGTCATACGCGCTGGGCCATCTGAGCCTGTGCCGCCGTGTTGCTTGCTTAAGTGATCAAGTAACGTTGCTTTTTCTGCTTCAGTTACATTATCACCCGCTTGCTTAGTGATACCGGCTTGCGATAATTGTTGAAGCAATTTATCAACAGTTGTACCAATATCCCCGGCTAGTTTTTCAACATTTACTTCTGCCATAGTCTCTAATACCTCCGTTAATAAATTACTCGTCTGCGAACCAACAAATGTTGCGCGCAGCCATAATTAGCTCACCCGCTTTCTCTGGAGAAAGCTCTGTAATATCGACTAATTCATCAATACCTTGCTCTGCTAAATCTTCTAGCGTAACAACCCCTTTGCTTGCCATAACAAACGCAAGGTGACGCTCTAACCCTTCAAGTGCTAATAAGTCTTCAGCAGGCTCTGCACCATCAAGGCTTTCTTCTGTTTTAAGTGCTTTAGTCGTTAATGCATCTTTTGCACGTGAGCGTAACAAATCAACAGTATCTTCATCTAAACCATCAATTTCTAAAAACTCAGACGCAGGCACATAGGCAACTTCTTCAAGGGTTGAGAAACCTTCGTTGATAAGTAATGTTGCAAAGTCTTCATCGATGTCTAAGTTTTCAGTGAATAAGTTAATTAACTTATCAGATTCCGCTTCGTTCTTAGCGCGCATCTCTTCAACTGTCATTACGTTTAGTTCCCAACCAGTTAACTGGCTAGCAAGACGTACGTTTTGACCGTTACGACCAATTGCTTGTGCTAGGTTATCAGCTTCAACAGCGATATCCATTGAATGGGTGTCTTCATCCATTACAATTGAAGCAACTTCAGCAGGTGACATTGCATTAATAACGAACTGGGCTGGGTTGTCATCGTAAAGTACGATATCAACACGTTCACCACCTAATTCGGTAGAAACAGCTTGTACACGTGCACCACGCATACCAACACACGCACCAATTGGGTCGATACGTTTGTCGTTAGATTTCACGGCGATTTTAGCACGTGAACCTGGATCACGTGCCGCTGCACGTAATTCAATCATCTCTTCGCCAATTTCTGGCACCTCAATGCGGAATAATTCCATCAGCATTTCTGGCTTAGAGCGTGTTACAAATAACTGTGCACCACGAGCATCAGGTTTTACTTCATAAAGTAAACCACGGATGCGATCGCCAGGACGGAAATTTTCACGTGGTAACATGTCATCACGGTAAATAACCGCTTCAGCATTGTTACCTAAATCTAATACGATTGCGTCACGCGTTGCTTTTTTCACAACACCTGTTACTAACTCGCCTTGTTGATCTTTATAAGCTTCTACAACAAGTGCGCGCTCAGCTTCACGTACTTTTTGTACGATTACTTGTTTCGCCATTTGTGTAGTAATACGGTCAAATTTAATTGACTCGATTTGCTCTTCGATGAAATCACCAATCTTAAGATCTGGGTCATCAACCTGAGCCGCTTCTAACGTGATTTCGCTGTAAGGGTTTTCCAGTGAGCCATCTTCAAGTACTGCAGCAATCTGCCAACGACGGTAAGTGTCGTAGTCACCTGTTTTACGGTCAATTGCAACGCGTACTTCAATTTCACCAGTGTGTTTTTTCTTAGTCGCAGTCGCTAATGCGAACTCTAACGCTTCGAAAATCTTTTCTTTTGGAACCGCTTTCTCATTGGAAACGGCTTCAGCAACCAATAATATCTCTTTTGCCATGGGTTATGCCTCGCTTGCCCTATTCCTTCGCACTCGGATTAAAACTTTGCGATGATGTTCGCACGTTCAATGTTACTGAGCATAATTAACTGCTCAGTACCGTCATATGAAAGTGTGATCATATCACTGCTAACTGCTATTAGATCGCCTTTAAAATTACGGCGACCATCTTGTGGAAGCTTAGTACGCACGCGTACTTCCTCTCCTTGTGCCTTCTCGTAGTGATCTTGTTTGAATAATAGACGATCAACACCAGGAGACGATACTTCCAAATCATATTCATTTGTAATCGGGTCTTCGACATCTAAAATTGCGCTTATTTGACGACTTGCATCAGCACAGTTATCAACCGAGATCCCCGCTTCGTGATCGATATAGACCCTAAGCGTAGAATGGCGACCCGCTTGCACAAACTCTAGACCATGTAATTCAAAGCCTAACATTTCAACTGACGGTGAAAGCATGGTTAATAAATCTTGCTCAAGTTTTGTCACGAAAATTCTCCATACAAACAAAAAAAGGGCTTATAGCCCTAAAATACTTAGCTTATACCTTGATTTAAAATCAAGAGGTGCAGATACAACAACGCCCCGAACCAAGCGGGGCGTCACACCTAAAGCATAAAACTGTGTGGCCATGGGCCAAGCTTGGTTGCGGATAGCTAACACCATCTAAATTAAACCCAAAGGCTTAAACGCAAAACGCGCATTACATAGAATGCGCGACTTCAAATCAGTAACTAAAATCGCTACTCAAAAGTATGGCTTCAAGAATTGAGAAACATTAATAAAATTAATGGCTTATCTAAAAAACTTGGTTGCGGGAGCCGGATTTGAACCGACGACCTTCGGGTTATGAGCCCGACGAGCTACCAGGCTGCTCCATCCCGCGCCAACTGGTATCAAAATATCTGATACCTGCCTAGCAGCCAATTAAGTGAGCTAGACAATGGCGGCTATTATAAAGAGGCTTGGCGGAATTAGCAACCAAAAACTGGTAAAGAATGACTAGATTATAAAGTACAAAATTATAGGTCAGAACAATTCGCTATAACCGTACCAAAAGTACCCTGTTAAAAAACCAACATAAAAGCCCTAGCCTTATTGGCATTAATAAAGCACGCTATTGCGCAATTTCCATCGATTTACTCACTCTTTCCTACACAGCGTCTATACTAAGTTTTTAATGGCAATCTGCATATTTAAGGCTATTTAGAGAGGGCTTATTATGAGTATTTCTGCTCATCATCAAAAAATGTTATTATGAAGTATCGCAATAATAAAACCCAACTTTCACTGTTTTACTGTTACCTTTCATATGCAATTAAAACGTCATGCATTGACAATGCAATGGCCTAGCAGTGATGAAATAAGTGAAAAAGTTATTTGTTGTATTGCTCATTGGAACGCACTATTACCCACTTAGATCGCTTATTGTCTGTATTACCTTTTATTCATTATCATGCCAACAACCTAAGTAAATCTGGCCTCACTTGTCAGGATGTTGATTTATTATGTGATGCTTTTATAGCTGCGCTAAAAATTCATTTGGGCCGAGAATTTACGCTAAACCTAGAACAAGCGTGGCGTTATGCACTCAGGATGTTTAACAGCATAGTGAAAAGCTATTTATTTAATACCAGTAATATTGTTGCAATTAACAAGTCCGTGCAGCAGCAAGTGAATTCATAACAAATAACCTACATGCATTATTCTATACTGGCTAACTCTTGTAGAAGACGATCTATTTGGTGCTGTTCAACATCGATTAAAGTTGCATATTTTGATGTTAACGCACTCATTTTTCTAGATAAGGAGTTATCAAAAGTCGCATCAGTTAAGTTATTCGGTTGCTCTTTAGCCTGAGCTTCGAGGGCTGCTATTTGGCGATCCATTTGAGCTTGGTAAGTATCTATTTTTGATTGTCGCTGTTCAACATCTCGTTTGATTTCTTGTGACCGAATGAACGAATCAATACCTTTGCTCTGGGTTGATTGTTGGTCAATTTCAGACGTGTTTTTCGACGCAGGCAAAGCGTGTTTTTCTTTTAAGAGTCGATCAATATCCCGCTGTTCACGTGCAATTAAAACGTTATAGCGCTCTGAAATACTGGTCATTTGATTAGCTATTGCAGTTTCTTTTTTTGCACCAGATAAATTATTTAACTGCGCATCTGATTGCTCACCTAAGGCGGCAATTTGCTGATTCATTTTCTCGCTTAAGCTATCAATTTTATCTTGATGCTGTTGAATATCAGCATCAATTTGCCGAGTCCGAATATAACTATCAACGCCCGAGGTATCAATATTTTCATTAGCAACAATCTGACTAGATAAGCTTGGGTTTTGCTCTTTTACAGAGATTAGTTTCGCATCATCACCACATGGAAATTGACTAAATTCCACGACGCCTTTTTTTTCACACTGATAGACTGTGGCATGCAAAGAACTAACATGGCAAAGTGCAATGAGACAAGGTAAAACAATTTTAAATTTGCAAATAGCATACTGATATTGATTCATAAGGCGACACTCCTTTGTTTACGTATTAATACCTATACCACGACTATCAGTATTAATAAATGCGATCTAATCGACAATTTAATTCGTATAAAACAATTTTGAGCAAAATTAATGATCTATAATACTCTGAGATTTATTTTTGGCGACCAACTTAATGCCAATCACAGTTGGTATAAAGAAGAGGATCAAACACAATACCTTTATGTCATTGCTGAATTAAAACAAGAAACAGATTATGTAAAACACCATATACAAAAGGTAGCGGCGTTTTTTGCGGCAATGGAGAACTTTGCGACTGCGCTCAAACAAGCACAATTAAATGTGCTTCATTTAACACTCGATGATACCCACGATGACGCATGCATTACCTCATTACTAACACGCTTGGCGAAGCAATATCAGTGTCAACAAATCCAATATCAGTATCCTGATGAGTATAGATTAAAAACTCAACTGCAAGAGTTTGCAAACAGCAGTGACTTTAATGTTAGTGCCACAGACAGCGAACATTTTTTATTACCTTTTGCTGATATCAGCGACCATTTTAAAAAAGATAAGCATGTGAAAATGGAATTTTTTTATCGCATGATGCGCAAGCGCTTTGACATATTGATGCAAGATAATGCTCCACTAGGCGGGCAATGGAACTTTGACCAAGACAATCGTAACAAATTAAAAAAAACTGATTTAGCTGCTATCCCTGAACCAAAAATATTTACCAATAATATTGAAGCTATTTTACAGCGCATAAAAAAACACCAGGTAAATACCCTTGGCCATTGTTCAGCAACTTTATTATGGCCAACCAGTCGTGCTCAAGCAAAACAATTACTCGATTACTTTTGCACTCATCTACTCCCCTGTTTCGGAAAATTTCAAGACGCGATGACCTGTCAGAGCTCATACAAATGGAGCTTGTATCATAGTCGTATCGCGTTTGCACTTAACACAAAAATGCTGCACCCAATGCAAGTTATTAAGCAAGTACTGGCTGAGTTTGCGGCACGCCAAGAACAGATCACGCTTGCCCAAGTTGAGGGGTTTATTAGGCAAATTTTAGGTTGGCGAGAATATGTAAGAGGTATTTATTGGCAAAATATGCCTGATTACGCGAGTAAAAATGAACTTGAGGCTGCTCGTCTGTTACCAGATTATTTTTGGAGTGGCAAAACAAAAATGAACTGTATGAAACAGGCAATCACGCAGAGCTTAGAGACCGCCTACGCGCATCATATTCAACGCTTAATGATCACCGGAAACTTTTGCTTATTAACCGGTATTGATCCAAATGAAGTTGATAGCTGGTATTTGGGCATTTACATCGATGCCATTGAATGGGTAGAAATGCCTAACACCCGTGGTATGAGTCAATTTGCAGATGGCGGCCTAATCGCCACAAAACCGTATGCCGCAAGCGGTAACTACATAAACAAAATGAGTGATTACTGCACCAGCTGCCACTATAACGTAAAACAAAAAAGTGACGACACGGCTTGCCCTTTTAATAGTTTATATTGGCAATTTATGCACACCCATGAAGCCCGCTTAGCTCGTAACCCACGTATTGGCATGGTCTATAAAAATTGGCAAAAACAAGATACATCACAACAGCACGCTATTTTAGAGCGAGCGCAATGGTGCCTAAATAATATAGAAAAACTCTAACAGAAGTATCATATCAGGTAATATTGTTAATTAAATGTTTAATTAATTTGTAATTATAGTGTAATCACCCTACTTTCTAATATTAGAAATTACTCCACAACACTATGAGAACACGATGAAAAAACAGTTTTTAACGGCATTATTACTGATCAGTACAAGCCAAGCACAGGCATTTAGCCAAGAAACACATAAACGTATCGTCATCGATGCAGTGAACTATATGCAGCAGCACCCAAGCAGCACACAGTTTTCGGCATTAAGCCAATACGCTCAACAAAATAATATGACGGTAACCCAGTTAGCCGAAGTACTAGGCCAAGCAGCCTATGATGTGGATGACTTTGAAGACACCTTCTTTTGTGGTGCTGTAACGGGGTCATGTGTTCAAGCACCAATATGGGGAGCAGCAGAGAGTATTGTTAAATATACCAGCTATTGGCATTTCCAAAACCATACCCAAGGGGCTGATCAACACGGTAACGACTTTGGTGGCTACAATTACCAAAAACTGACGGTATGGGGCACCGTTGATAACTTGGCTTCAAGCTGGTTAAAAGGTGACTACCTTGATGACGGTCAAGGCGGTGAAACAGGCTGGTTTAATGCCGATTCATCAAAGTACAACAGCTATGGTATTACTGAAGCTAATTACCGAATTGACAGCCAATCAAATTACAACATGTACGATGACTTTGAAGAAATGCCTTTTCAGCCAATTGATAATTTAGGTCAATACTGGTATCAAAGCTATTTGCAAAGTGGCAACCCACAAGTGTTAGGTTTTGTTTTCCATACAACTGACTTACTACAACCACACCATACTTGGACCACATCTGATCTCAATCATTCAAGCTGGGAAAGCTGGGTAAAAGACTACTATGATCAGGAACAACTCAATGACTCTGCCCTTATTACACAAGCCATGCAAACATTTTCAGCACTGGATATAAACAGTCAAGACGTACGTCCTTTACTGACACAAGGTGGCGCTTTTTCTTATGCTCAAGGCGGTATTGTGCTTAATTCACAAGACCATTACGACCGCTTAAATACGGCAAAACAAGTGATCCCACATGCGATTGCCATGGTTGTGCACCTACTTAATCATGCCATGGTCGTACGCCAATGAAAGCGCTGAGCAGTTGTATTTTGTTATTGTTAGGACTGCTTTATAGCAGCCTAACAATGGCATCATTTAACCAATATAGCGCTGCTGAAGTGCGTTTAATGCAGCAAGTTTATCAACAACACAATGCCAACATTAGTCGCAAAGACGTTCGTAAACATATGTTTGAAAATCAATTTTTATTATATCAAGCAGAACAACATATGCCTGAGCTGCTTGAACGTCAATCTGCGGTAGGCTTTAGCACGCAGTACCATGTTGAGCGCTATTTAATGAACATATTTGACAGGCAACTCAATTTATCAACATCCTATGTTAAAGGAAGTAATCTCACACAATATAATGCCCAGTGGCTGCTCAAAGTATTGCCTAGCTACCCTGCTGATGGCCAATACAACGCTGAACAAATCAATAAAATGCAGCGCACTGAGCTCAGAGGGCTCTTTACAACCGCCGTCAATCTTTATGAGTTTATAGCCCCTTTATCTATGCAAGTACGCTTTCGACTGCACCAAGGTGAAAGTGACTTATTCAAAACTGAAGTGATAAAAAAGCAACAATTTGAGGCGTTGCTTTTAAAAGCAACGCCATTACTTTTAAAGCAAGGGATCAGTATCGCGCACCTAGAAGAACTAGCAAAAGGCGATATTTTAAGGCCTTCGATTCAAAGTTGGCTAGGTATTAAAGACATGATGCACGTTCAAAGCCCAATACTCGACAGTCTTGAACAACAAATATCCGATAAAGAAATAAAAAATTATTATCAGGCAAATAAAGTGCGCTTTAAATACCTTAGTGAAGTGACAGCTTACGGCGCTGCGTTTACTGAGCGAGACCAAGCGGTTCGCTTTAGAAACACAGTACAAGCAAGCTCTTTTACAGATGCATTATATATATCACAGCAAACCGACATTTATGCTAAGTATCACAATAAACTAACTCGCAAAAATAAAAGTAATTGGGCTGTGCAACTGGCTTATACGCTAAAAGCAGAAGAATTATCTGCGGTGATGCGCTCACCTGAAGGTCTATGGGTCGTCATAATTAGTAATAACCATCAGTATAACTACTTTAGCGCTACTGACGAAACGGTTCGCTATCAAGCTAAAAAAGCCATCGCAATACAAAAAGCGCAGCAACGCTATCAGCAAAATTGGCTGGCTTGGCAACAACAAAATGCAGTAAAACTATGAATAAAAAAGCTATCTACATAATTACAGGCGTCGCTTGTTTAGGTTTTTTAGTAATAAATTTAACAACAGAGCGAAAACGTGAAATAGCTCCCATCCGCGCTGCTGATGATTTAACGCCAGTAACGCCCGCACCACAAATAAATAATGCGTCGGCACCGACAGCTATTAATCCAGATATGACTGCTGAAGCGGCGATTGATAGTCACACCTCATTAAAAAATACTGATGCCAGTCAACAACTGCCGCCCATTACTACACCGAGTTACTTGCCTGTCATCGCAAAAAATCCAATCAGTGCGAGTCAGTTTCAAGGCGACTTAACCGATCATCAAGCTTACCTCGATTTTCATAAACAGCAGCAAACTCAGCTCGAGCAACGCTTTGTAATAGCTGCTCAACAAAAAATAACTAACCTTGAAAGCTTGCTCGAAAAAGGCCGTCAAAAAGGCCTCCCTCAACGGCAGCTGCAAGTTGCTATTGATAAAATTGCCGCCTTAAAAGACATGCAAGCCAAATTAAAAAGTAAAGATACAAACTGAACACAGCATCATTAATCATCTGCGATTAATGGTGCGCTAAGCGGACCCGATGTTTAAGCAAAGCTAAAAAAGCCGCCTCAACTGAGGCGGCTACTAAAAATAACAAGTAAATTAGGGGAAAAACACTGTCAAAGGGATGGTTATTTACCTTCTAGCAAGTTACCACTGCCAATTTCAATTTTACGTGGTTTAAGTGCTTCAGGGATCTCGCGTTGCAAGTCGATACTAAGTAGCCCATTGGCTAAATCAGCGCCGAGTACTTTAACGTGGTCACCTAGCTGGAATTTGCGTTCAAAGTTGCGCTCAGCAATGCCTTGATGAATAAATTTGCGCTCTGCGCTGTCATCTTTATTGGCTTTAATGCCAGCAACTTTTAAGGTGTTATTTTCTGACTCTATCGTCAGCTCATTATCACTAAAACCGGCAACAGCCATAGTAATGCGATATTTGTCTTTATCGAGTGCTTCGATGTTATACGGAGGAAAACTTGGCTGCTTGTCAGTGCGAGCGGCCGCATCCATTAAAGATGCTAAATGATCGAAGCCAATGAATGAACGATAAAGTGGTGATAAATCTACTGTACGCATAATAATATCCTCATATTTAAGCGATATTTTGCATGTGCTTTTCGGTTGAACAAGCGCAAGCAAAGTTTAATTAATAATATAAATTTCAATTACTTATGTTTAGTTGGGACCCATCAGGCGTCCTCACTAAACTATATATGGACGGCAAAATTGTTTTCAAGATTATTTTTGAAAAAAGTTTTATTTTTTTCAAAATCTCTTTTTGCCTACTCAATAAAGTGAGGACTCAAAGTTTGCTTTTCAAGTCTTTAAATAGTAATAAGGGGAATTAGCTTTAGAGGTCGATATGAAAAAAGTAACGAGTTTGCTGCTCAATATAATTATGTTAGTTGTGGTGTTTTTTGTAGTGACTACATATCAGCAACGCAATTTACTCAGCTCAGATAGCAGCCCTGCTCCATATTTTAATTTACCTGTGCTCAATGACAGCGAACAACGTATTGATATTGCGATGCTCAAAGGTAACACCACCGTGGTTTATTTTTTTGCGCCATGGTGCACAATCTGTCGTTACAGTATGCCAAACCTAGAAGCGGCATTGGTTGATTCTAATATCAACGCCATTGGCATTGCACTTGATTATAAAAATGAACAAGCAGTTGCGCAGTTTGTTAGTGAACTTAAACTCACAATGCCCATTTTACTAGGCGATAAAAATACCCAGAGTAATTATAAAATCAGCGCCTTTCCTACTTACTATGTAATTGATCAACAACTGCGAATAACCGCACGCTCAATGGGCTATTCAAGCCAATTAGGTATTACTATCAGAGCTCAAAACTAAATGTAACAGCTTGTAACACCTCCCTACATTTGCCTACATTTTCGTACAGTTTACTACGTATTTTTATATATTTTCTCATTACTATAGGTCGCAGTCACACTTACTCATAACCATGGAAGAATCATGTTAGCCACCTGCTTGCCATCACTTTACCGTTTAACGCCACTGGCGTTGTGTTTGCCATTTTTAACGCACGCCAACGTTGATGCTAATGAAGAAATAATAGAGCGTCTTGAAACCGTTTATAAACGCAGTAGCATTACCAGTGAAATAACCGAAAATACTGAAAAACTGATCACTATGCCCGGTGCTATGGGCGATCCACTGCGGGCAGTATTTGCATTACCAGGCGTTGTCGCCGCTGGCGGCTCAATGAGTGAACCGGCGGTACGTGGCTCATCGCCCGATGATAATTTGTTTGAAGTGGATTTTATGCCTGCAGGCTATATTTTTCATGATTTCGGCAGTTCTATTTTCAACAAGTACATTATTCAAGATTTTCAACTTTACTCAGCCGGCTATGGCACCAGTTACAGCAACGCCACCGGTGCCGTATTTGACGTAACACTGCGTAATCCTAAATATCAACCGATTACTACCACGCTTGATCTTACAATGTTTAATGCCGGTGTCTTTGTTGAAGGGCAACTCACGCAGAACACCGCGTTTTATTTATCAGCACGTAAAAGTACATTACCACTGTTCTTCTCTAAAGGTGAAGAGCTTGAAAACGACGATGGTGAACTCAGTGGTATCACCATCAATGATCCCCCAGATGATCATGATTACCAAGGCAAATGGATCTGGGATATAAACAATCAAAACGCCCTAACAGTGTCATTTACAGGCGCAAAAGACTCGGTTGCAGCAGGCTTTAATCAACGCGCTGAACTTTCACTAAAAAATCCTGAGTATCAAGGCGATGCTGATTTTATTCGTGAATTTACCAGCCAAAGTATTTTATGGGATCACTTTAATAAAGACTTTCATTTACGCTTAGGCGTTGGTTCGCTCGAACATTCTGGCCGATTGGAATACGCTAAACGTGCCACGCTAAGTGATGGCTATTTTGATGAAGAACAACAAAAGCAAATCACTTATAAAGGACGATTAAATTGGCGTGTTACTAAAGCCCAGCAACTGGTTTTTGATGCCGCCTATTTTGATAACGACAGTACTTACAGTTACGATAGTTTTCAATATCTTTGTACCGAGCTCGATCCTGATTGCGATCTAAACAAAGGTGAGCGAATAACTGGCAAAGACAAGCTAGCCCTTGATAAGTACTTTGTTGGTGTTAGCCATGTTTGGGTTATTAACGAACAATGGCAAAGCGAAGTCGGCGTGCAATATCAAAGCAATGATTACACTGATGAAGATTTTGTGATGCCGCGCCTTACGCTTAGCTACTTTATTAATAATCACAATAGCATCAATGCTAAATACGGGCATTATAATCGCATGCAAGATATTGACACTCTATTGCCTGAACACGGCAACCCGAATTTACGTTCGCAAACCTCAAAACACAGCAGTTTAGGTTTTGCACAAGAACTTGCCGATGAATGGACATGGTCTATTGAAGGGTATTACAAAACCATGGACGATTTACCGTTGGCATTAAACAATTATTCCGATGCAGCAATTCGTTACAGTAATGATGTAACTGGGCGAGCTTACGGTGTTGATCTATTAATAAACAAAAATAAAACTGATAAATGGTATGGCTGGCTTGCAGTTAGTTATGCCAAAAGTGAACGTACTGACCAACGCCAAAATATCACTCGGGATTATTACGCTGATACCCCTTTAGTTGTCAACATGGTGTTTAATTACCAAATCAGTGAAAAATGGCAAGGGGGCTTTAACTTTACTGCCCGCAGCGGTCAAGCTTACACCCCGATTGTTGGCGTCACAGAAAATTCCGAATTCGAAGGACGTTTTTTACCACAATATGGTGATCCATTTTCTGAGCGTTTCGATGTTTATCATCGGCTTGATCTTCGTTTTGAACGTCAAACCGACTTTTGGGGCTTAGACGGTGTGTTAATTTTAGAATTAATGAACGCCTACGGCCAAGCAAACACCAGTAGCATTGATTTAGATTATCAGAAAGTAACCTCGACTAATGATTTAATTATCAAAGAAAACGAGGATGATTTTGAAATGCGCCCTTCAATTGGCTTTAGTGTTAAGTTTTAATTAGCCACCCCACATACACCTTTAATACTGATTAAAGGTGTATGCAATCATTAAAATAGAATTCATCAATCGTTTTTTTACGCTGTTTATTTTTTCTCAATTAGTTAAGATGAATGTAAATAAAATCGAGGAGAGCGATATGTTAACTGTAATTTTTGGCCGTGAAGGCTGCCCTTATTGTGTACGTGCTAAAGATGTTGCTGAAAAACTAGCAAATGAACGTGATGATTTTAAATACCGTTATGTTGATATTATTAAAGAAGGCGTTAGTAAAGCCGATTTAGAACAATCAGCAGGTAAGCCTTGCCCAACCGTGCCACAAATCTTTATTGACCAAGCACACATCGGTGGTTTCACTGAGTTTGAAGCTTACGCTAAAGAGAATCTTGGACTTTATCAATAAGTTCTGTATAAAATTTGTTAATCAATTTGATTTACCCACAATCAAATTGATTAAATTATGACCAACATCAACTACATACAAATTAGTTTCAATTTATACAAGCATTTGCCTCGTAAATCCTATACAATGCGCGCCTCTTTAAATTCGTTGAGGCGTATTAATGTCAGAACCAGTCACGTTTGAATCTCTAAATCTTTCTCCTGCAATTTTGAAGGCAGTTGAAGAGTTGGGTTACAAGACACCATCTGAAATCCAAGCTCAATGTATACCGTTATTGCTAGAAAGAAAGGACGTACTGGGACTAGCTCAAACGGGTACAGGTAAAACCGCAGCATTTGCACTGCCATTACTTAATAATATTGACCCGTCTGTGAAGCAGCCGCAGATCCTTGTACTCACACCAACCCGTGAGCTTGCGATCCAAGTAGCTGAGGCATTCGAACAATATGCTAAACATGTTCGTGGTATTGAAGTATTGGCACTTTATGGTGGCCAGAGCTACAGTATCCAATTAAGTGCACTTCGTCGTGGCGCGCAAGTTATCGTCGCTACTCCAGGTCGCTTAATCGATCATATTAACCGTGGCACTATCAAGTTTGACAGCTTACAAGCTCTTGTACTTGATGAAGCCGATGAAATGTTACGTATGGGCTTTATCGATGATGTTGAAAACATCATGGAAAAAACGCCGCGCGAAAAGCAAACATATCTTTTCTCTGCGACCATGCCGAAGCAAATTCAAAACATTAGCAGCAAATATATGAATAATCCTGAACAGGTTCATATCTCTGCGCGTAACTCAACGGTATCATCTGTTGAGCAAGTGTTTTGGAATGCCAGCGTACACAAGAATAAAGCGATTGTTCGCTTTTTAGAAGCTGAACAATATGAAGGCGCGATTGTTTTCGTACGTACACGTAACGATACAGTACAACTTGCTGAGTTATTAGAGCGCGAAGGTTTCTCTGCAGCTCCACTTAACGGTGACATGAACCAGCAAGCACGTGAACGCACAGTAGAACGCTTAAAAAGTGGCATGCTAAACGTTGTTATCGCAACAGACGTTGCAGCACGTGGTCTAGATGTTGACCGTTTAAGCCTTGTTATCAACTACGATATCCCACAAGATTCTGAAGCTTATGTTCACCGTATTGGCCGTACAGGTCGTGCTGGTCGTACTGGTAAAGCGATTCTTTTCGTAAAACATAACGAACGTTATTTACTTAAAAATATCATTCGTCATACGAATTCAGATATTGTACAAGTTGAACTACCAACTGCAAAAGTTGTTGAAGAAAAACGTATCGAAGCGTTACAAGCTAAATTAGCTATTGCGCTTGAAAATAAAGATATTACTTTCTTTAATGAAGTAGCAGCTAATATGGCGCAAAAGCTTGAACTTGCTCCTGAAGACCTAGCAGGTGCGTTACTGTGTTTAGCACAGCAACAATCACCAATTAAGGTTGAAGAAGTTAAGATCCAACAACGTGAGCGTAGCGAACGTAATGACCGTAACCCACGTGAGCGTAATGATCGTGGTGACCGTGGTCGTCGTAATGAACGCAGCGAACGCCCTGCACGTGACCGTGATGCTAAACCACGTGAACGTAATAGCCGTGATGCAGGCCCTATGGATACTTACCGTATCGAAGTAGGTCGTGAACATGGTGTTCAAGTTAAGAACATTGTTGGCGCTATCGCTAACGAAGCTGACATCTCAAGCAAGTTTATTGGTGATATTCGTTTACACGACAATCACAGTACGGTTCAATTACCGCAAAACATGCCTAAAGATGTACTTGATCATTTCCAAAAAGTGTTTATTTGTAAACGTCCAATGGGCTTAACATTAACACAAGATCAAGGTCCTGCTGAACCACGTGCTGAACGCTCTGAGCGTCCATCAGGTGACAAAAAACGCAGCTTTAACAAAGATGACAGTGCACGCGGTGATAAGCGTAGCGGTCCTCGTAAAGAACGTCGCCCAGTAAGCTTCACAGCTAAATAAGCAACGACTCTTTAATAAAAAAACCTTGCCACGAAAGTGACAAGGTTTTTTTGTGTCTGGAATAAAGTAAATATTCGTGAGGGGAAGATTTTGTGAAGTCATAAGAGTCGTTGATAGCAATTGCATTGAATGAATATTTGAATTCGCTAAAATAATCATGTTTTTAATAAAATTGGCATAAATAACGCTCTAACATCTATTTTTGCTTCTAAGCGAGCCGCAATCAAATATAAACCAGCAAGTTTACGGTGAATAAATAATGCATCCACTGGTGGTGTATGCCATTGCTGTGCTTGTGCACTAAGTTGCAACCCAGCATCTTTAATATTTGATGCCAGTTGGCTATTTTTAAAATCAAAATCACCATCGTGACGCAGTGGCTCACACGCCATTAAAAATAGCTCTATGACATTATCTTTATAACTGTCACGCAATGTATCTTTAAAATAACCAATCTGAGTGGCCGCATTTAATACACCATCACGATTATTCTCACTGCCTGCTTTAAATAAAGCTAGATAAGCTTGGCTCAACTGAGGCGAAATCTCGCGGGTTGCCCCAAAATCAAATAAAACGATTTTTTGTGTGGCTGGTTGATAATGAAAATTAGCAAAGTTTGGATCTGTTTGTATCAGTCTAAATTCAAACATTTCTTTAAAAAATAACGCAATAAGTTGCTGTGCCACAAAGCTTTGCTCTGCTTTGGGTAGTTCGGTAATTCCCTCTATAGGCTGAGCCTCAATATACTGCATCGTTAATATTTGTTTAGTACTGTGCTCTTTATAGACGTCAGGAACAATAAAGTGTCGGTTATTTGCCAATGCATTTTTATAACGTAATAAATACTGCGCTTCACGATGATAATCAGCTTCCGCTAATAATTGTATTTTAGCCTCTGCAACGAGTGGCTTGATATCAAGATCTTTAGGTAATAAACGAGACAGTGTAAGCAGCGATATAACATTATCAACATCACTGACCACACTTTTTGCGATCCCCGGGTATTGAATTTTTACAGCTAATTGCTCGCCGTTTTCATGGTAGGCCAAATGCACTTGACCAATAGAAGCGGCAGCAAATGGCCTAAGCTCAATATGTGAAAAGCGCGATAACCAGTCATCTCCCCACTGCTCTTTTAATACAGTAATGAGTTGTTTGTGTGGCATGGGATTAGCGTCTGATCGAAGTAATGCAAGTAATTGAGCAAGCTCTGGACTGAGTAGATCCCCAGCATCCATTGACAGTAGCTGCCCTAATTTCATTGCCGCACCGCGTAAGTGTGATAGTTCTGTCGCTAGGTTTTTTATGTTTTTAGGCTGCAGTAATAAGCTCTTATTATCCCAACCCTTTCCTGAAAGAGTACTTTTGGCTCCCTCAAATAACATATTACTCGCGACACTGGTTGCTAATGAGCCTAACTTTGCAAAGCGTGAAAATCGAGATGTAGGAACAGCGCGTTCATTGGCCATACTAAAACCTAGTTAACGAATATATTTACCGGTTTATACGTACCAAGCTGGGTATACGATCGAATTGACAACTGGCTGGATAAAACTAACCACAAAAAAACCTCGCCATTATAATGACGAGGTTTTTACACATAAATATTTAGCCGTGATTTATTAAGGCGCGCCTGCTGGGTACACGTAACTTGCGTCTAATCCAAGCGGGATACCCAGTGCCCAGTAACCGAGTAAAAATAAGCTCCAGCCAATCATAAAAGCGATTGAATATGGCAGCATCATCGCGATAAGCGTGCCAATGCCCGTGCCTTTGACGTATTTTTGGCAGTACACCACAACTAATGGGAAATACGGCATTAAAGGAGTGATGATGTTTGAACTAGAATCGCCCACGCGATAAGCCGCTTGAGTTAAATCTGGCGAGATACCTAACTGCATTAACATAGGCACAAACACCGGGCCCAGTAGCGCCCACTTTGCTGAACTTGAGCCAACAAACAAGTTTACAAAACCAGTTAAAAAGATGATACCGACAACAGTCACCGCACTTGGTAACTGCATGGCTTTTAACAGCTGTGCGCCTTCAATTGCCAGCAGAGCTCCCAAGTTTGATTTACTAAATGCAGCAATAAACAAGGCACAAAAGAACGCCATTACAATATAATACGCCATGCCGCCCATTGCTTTACTCATGGCATCTATCATATCTTTAGAGCTTTTAAAGGTGCCAACGGTAAAACCATACACTGCACCAGGTATCCAAAACAGTAGGAAAATTAGCGGTACGATAGATTGCATTAAAGGCGAGCGAAAATTAGTTAAAGAGCCATCTTCGCTTCGCATTGCAGAGTCCGCAGGGGCTGACACATAAGCTAATAACGCAAGACCTGCAATCATCACTGTACTTGCAATAAAAAACGCGCGTTTTTCGTCGCTACGGGCATCTTCAAATGCAGGTAAATCTTCTTTATTACCATCTAATTCGGTATTTTTTAACCGTGGTTCAATGATTTTATCGGTGATGTACCAGCCTAATAAAATAATGAATAAACTTGAAGCCGAGGTAAACGCCCAGTTATTTAATGGGTTAATCGACATCGCGGGGTTAATAATTTGCGCCGCACTTTGGGTAAAGCTTTGCAATAGTGGATCAATCCCCGACGGAATAAAGTTTGCACCAAAGCCACCACTGACTCCCGCAAATGCCGCCGCAATACCCGCCAATGGATGGCGCCCTGCTGTATAAAATATAACACCAGCTAACGGAATGACTAACACATAACCTGCATCGGTTGCTGTATGGCTGACGATGGCGACTAAAATAATTGACGGTGTTAAAAGTTTTTTAGGTGTCACCTTTAACATTAACTTAAGGCCAGTATTAATAAAGCCAGAATGTTCAGCAACCCCTACACCCAGCATGGCCACTAACACCACACCTAACGGTGCAAAACCGGTAAAAGTTTTTACCATTGATGATAAAAAGGTCGCCAACGAATCACTCGCCAACATATTATTAATAATAATGGCTTCACCGGTACGAGGGTCGATAGCGTCAAAAGTAACACCTGAGAACCACCACGACAGTAGCCAAATTAGTAACATGGCAAACAAAAAGATGATTGCCGGATCAGGCAGTTTATTTCCTACCCGCTCAACAAAATTTAAAAATCGCGCAACTATGCCCGAGGGCATTGCCGCATCTTTATTATTATTCATTTCACTTGTTCCCTAGAGTTTAGTCAGTGGTACTTTAGCGTATCTAGGGAATGAGGTAAATTTTAAGTGAACAGAAAATACATTTTATAGGAACTAAATAGGCTCAATGCACAAAAAAACGGCACTATTGCCGTTTTTTTAAATAACTTTTTATTTAGTCTTTTAAGCGAGTGCTTTTACTTCTTCCCATAATCTTACTACTAGGGCTTTATCTTCTTCGTTAAGCTCACCATTGCGATACGCTTTCACTAAACTTTTTTCAACGGTTTCATTGAGCTCATCTATTTCAAGATTAAGCTCTTCAACTTGCGCATAGCCTACTGCTAAATCAAAATGGCCTCGTAAATAACCACCGGCAAATAACTCATCATCAGTGGCTTTGATCACTAAGTCATCAAAATACTGTTGGGCTGCGTCAATATAATTTACTAAACTCACTTCTACTTCTCCTGATTTTGCAGGGTCTTCTACCAATCAATCTTGATGGCCTACTGCATACATAATATGGTCGTTAAATCCGCAGGTTACACGAATATAACCGCTTAATTCATCATCCAGCTCACTATCGCCTGTATCGCAAATGAGCGGGCGGCCGTTTAAAGCCTGTAATTTAGTTTTGGTAGCCACCACAATAATATTATCCAGCCCTATCGCGCGAATAAGTGCTGGGCTTAACTGTTGATTGCCACGGCCAAAAATATGGCCTTGGCCACCAATTAGCGTGATCACTAATTTAGTGTCGCGCTGATGGGTCATCGCTAATAATTGTTCAGCTGTAAGATCTTGCGCAATTAAGCTTTGATCTGCAACTAAATCAACACCTAATAAGGTATTTTCAAGTCCCATTTCTTGCATAATAGCTGCAACTGTTGAGCCACTGCCCATTACATATAACGTATCTTCATCCATTTCACTGACGACATAGCCGGCAATATCAGCAAGTACCAGCTCGTCGGTTTCTTTACCGCCATTTTTTACCGCTTGTACATAACGTACTTCACTGGGTACTTGCATTTCACCATAACGTTTTGCTTTAACTGTGCCTTGACGAAACGCATCTTCGTCAATATCCATCACATCGGCATCGCCTAAGGTAACTAGTTCACCTTTGACCAGCATTTCGACTACCCGCCCTGCGGCCTTTGGCGTGATTGCATAAACCCCTGAATGAATTTTACAGCCTGCAGGAATGCCAAGTGCCGGTACGCTATCTTCAACCGCATGACAAATATTGCGCGCAGTGCCATCGCCACCAGCAAATAAAATTAAATCAACACCTAGCTGTTGCAATACCTTGGCTGCACGCTCAGTATCATCTGCACTACTGGGGTGCTCGCTTTGATACACAACTTCGGTATTAAAACCAAGATCTGTAGCGGTGCTTTCACCCATTGAGTGATTAACAGTATAAATTGTTATTTTATCTTGATAAGGCAATAACACCTCAAGCGCTGCTTTAGTGCGTAAATTAGCTTTTGGCTCAGCGCCAAGCGCCAGAGCTTTAGCCGCAACACCATCACTACCTTTGAGCGCCACACTGCCACCTAAACCAGCAACTGGGTTTACAATTAGTCCTAACTTAAACTGCATTACTTAACTCCTGAGGATGTTGCCATACAAACTGCCCGGCATTCAATGGCCATGGCGTATTGTAAAATTCGCTTAATGCTTTTAAAAGTGCAGTAGTCCGAGGATTAAAGCCTATTTTTAGGAACTGTAAAAGTTGCTTGTGTACTCGCGCCTGAAAATCAAAACGACAGGTTTGCTCACCATTTAAATTATCAACCGAAACATTAAACTCAAAACCTGTAGCAACACTCAACGCCCACTCGATTGCTTGCGGTTTTACTTCAACGGCTTCAAATTCTGCTTGCTGAGCTTTATCACGGCCATCTGGGCAATACCAATAACCGTAATCTTCGAGTAAACGACGTTTATCACCCGCCACCAGCCAATGAGCTATTTCGTGCAGTGCACTGGCATAAAAACCATGGGCAAACACAATTTGATGATACGGCGTTTTAACATCAGCGGGAATATAAATAGGCTCATGCTCACCTTTGACCAAGCGTGTATTATGGCTGTGGTAAAAAGTGCGTTCAAAAATAGATGTTAAATCGGCTATTTGATGCATAAAAGTCTGATTAATTCGCCTCGGTAAAATGCAACAAATGCACATTAAAATCGAGGCGAATTGTACGGGCTTTTAGCAAGAATGTAAAAGTTGATAACGACTAAGCAGCCATGCGTTATTGTCTTGCCTTTACTTTGCAAATTTAGCTAAGCCAAAAATATGTATTCGCTGCAATCTAGCTCCTTTTATTTACTGTTCAAGTAATAACCCTTATCCTCTTTACACTTACTATCCGAATTTAAGAATAAAATTATAAACCCATGTTCAAATTACTTTTTATAAAACGACCGAAGCTTTTAGTTGTTACTTTAATTACGCTGATAAGTATCCCCCTGCCCTCATTTGCAAAAAGTGTCAGCATCAATGTGTTTGCAATCCCTTCCAAGTCAATCATTAACTTAGTTGAGCAAACTAGTGATGCATTAAAAAAAGAAGGGATCATGAGTTTTTATGAAAAAGGTAAGCCAGTGCACGTTACTTTGTATTTAACTGACTTTGTTGAAGGCTCAGAAGAAGACATTAAACGTGCTGTAAAAAGTATCACCGAGCAACATCAAGAGTTTGCTATAACAGCGCAAGGTTTTAGTGTTACGCAAAGTAATTGGGCATTTATTAACTTACAGTATTCGCCTAAGCTGCAAAGGCTAGCAGATGAAGTAACAATGGCGATTGAGCCATTACGCGATACAAATGCCACAATCCCTAGCTGGGTTAAAAACTACCCCAACAAATTAACGGCATTTGAGCGCTATGGTAGCCCCAATGTATTTCAGAACTTTCAGCCGCATTTAACATTATTAGCTAACGAGAAAAGCCCTAAGCTCGTTATTTTAAATAAACAAATGCAAGCCCACCCGCCTGAAGCGCAGGGTAAAATAATCGGCATTGGGATTGGCATTTCAGACCCGTTTGGCCAACAGAAACAAGTGATTGCAGAATACTTTTTTAATAACGATAAAAACTAACTTATTTTTATCGTTATTGTTTTACTAAGTAGCGTTTCAGTAGACGGGTATTGCGGGTATTTGCTTTAAAGTAAGCGTCAAAAATATCACCGACAAGCGGAATTAGGCCACCAAAAAAATCAATCAACATATTTATTACGATACGTAATTTTATACGCTTACTAACTCCTAAGCGCTGGGCTTCAAATAGAATATAGCTAGATAAAATTAGCCCAGCTAGATCTCCAATACCAGGCAGAATACCGATCAGTGCCTCTACGCCAAACTTAAACCGAGTAAAAGGAATGCCAATACTGCTGTCGGTAAAGCGACTAAACCTTTCTAGCCGCTTTAATGTATCTTGGTGTGATAGCTTAATCTGTTCCATACGTCCTCATAACCTTAGCGCTTGGCAAGTTACTTTAAGTAACATCAACCCCTGCTTCATCGCAAGCAACAATATCAGTTTCTTTTAGCGCTTCGGTGATCCACTGTTGTAATGTAGGGCAACTTAAAACATGCTGACAATAATGCTCCGCCAAAGCTGAAAGTGAAATTTGGTAGGTTTTTAACCTAAGTACTACAGGCGCATACATAGCATCTGCGATACTAAACTCACCAAACAACCACGCATTTGGGTAACTACGTTGTTGCTGGCTGAATATTTCATCAATGCGGCTAATGTCTTTTTTAGCCGCCGCAGATAACTCAATTAGGCGAGTTGCACGAATATTCATTGGCATTTCATTACGCAGCGCCATAAAGCCGGTATGCATTTCAGCGCTTAAACTGCGGGCTGTCGCTCGCTGCGCAGTATCAATAGGCCAAGCTGTATTTGATAAATAAGCATCATTGATGTATTCACAAATTGCCAATGAATCCCATACCTGCAAGTCGCCATCGACTAAGGCGGGTACTTTCTGTACTGCAAAACCGTTTTTAAGCGTTTCATAAAACTCAGGGGTGTCTAATACGAGTTGTTTCTCAGTAAAAATAACATTGAATTTACTCATTAAATACCATGCTCTAAGCGACCATGTCGAATAGTTTTTATTACCGATAAATAATTGCATTTGCGTTCCTTAGTAGTGTTTAATATCCCTAATATAAAGCAGTAGTAAATTAATTACTTACCAATAGTTTTTATACAATACATAAGTAAAATTGATAGATGAGTTAAATATGGATTTAGACGCCCTACGTACTTTTTGCGCTTTTGTTGAAACGGGCAGCTTTACTCGCGCTGCTCAACAAGTATGCCGCACCCAATCGGCAGTGAGCATGCAAATGAAAAAGCTCGAACAAGAGCTGGGTAATCCATTATTTATCAAACAAGGCAGGCAGCTTGTACTATCGTCAAGTGGCGTTCACTTAGCCAGCTACGCAAAACAATTATTAGCACTGCATGATGAAGCCTATAAACAACTTAAAACCGGTGGTGGGCAAACTCGCGTGCGCTTAGCATGTCCTGACGATTATGCAGGCACAGTATTACCTAAAGTTGTGGCTTTATTACATAAACATATACCGCAACTTGATTTACAAATCAGTTGCGCGCCGACCAACCAGCTCAAAACACAGCTAGATCAAGGCTTGCTAGACATGGTGATTGCGACGCGCTCGCCCAGCTCTGAAGAAGGTTATTTTTTAGAATCAAGCAAAGGTGTGTGGGTTAAAAGTGCCGAATTTAACTATCAATCCGCTATGACCCTGCCAGTTGCAATATTTCAACGAGATTGTAAATTTCATCAAGCGGCTATTGAAGGGTTACTAAAGGCTGAACGCCCATTTAACATTGTTGCTTGCTGCGGCTCGCTCAGTGCGCTCACAGCATTAGTAAAAGCCAATCTAGCCGTTGGTGTGATGGCTGAGGTAAGTAACACTCAGGAGCTGGTGACGGTTACTGACTCAACTCTGCCGCCCTTGCCCGTTATTGATATCGTACTATTACACGCAAACCACGCTCATAACCCGATAAAACGAGAGTTAGTAAAGCTAATAGCAGCAGATTATGCACTTACCTTGTGAATCTTGGGTTTTAAAGACTATCGCAGCCTTACTAAGGTGCGTTTTCGCTTTGGCTCAGTAAGATATAAAAGTTGCGTATTATCGTGTGAAGCATTAATTAACATATTACCTTTCTCGTTCGCGATATGGCGTATTTCTGAGTGAGCGCTTTGTAAATCAAACATATTAAGCTCATAACCATCTTCTTGCTCTAAGGTAATACTCAACGTTTGCTCATCGACCGCCAGACCAATAATATCACTATCATCTGCGTGCCATACTTGAGCAAAATTGCCATCTTGATCGAGTCGAAATACCTGTTTGTTATTTGAAAAATAAATCTGATCGTGTTTGTCTAAAGCCATTGCATAACAAGCCAGCCGCTCTCCTTGGCCAGTGAATGGCGATAAACTTAATGTTTGCATGTCTAATTTTGCTGGGTGAAATGTAACGCCATCGTCAGCGCGATATGAAACCAAGATCGCATCTTCATTATAAAACTTCTCTCTGAGATAAAACGAATGATGATGGTGGGCTATTTCTTGATAATCGCCACTTTTTAAATCAATTCGAAACAGTTTATCTTTGCTTGCGGTGATCACTTCTTCGCCATTTTTTGACCAAACAACCCCAAACAGTTCTTCATTATTAGGGTTTGCAAAAATCAGCGTTTGTTTACCTTGCTCATATAAAAATAGCTGTTTTAAACCAAAACGATGGGATTCAAAGACAAACTTAGTTGAATCAGGTGAGAATACCGGCAAAAAATCAACCGACGAGGTATCGACGAGCTTTTCATACTGCTGAGGTGTTGCACTAGTTGCACGCAAAATATCAACATCAATATTTACAAGCTCCATCAATATCTCCTCACCAGATGGCGTGAATGCAGCATCTCGAATAACTTGATAATTATTAAATTCGATATCAGTTGAGTTGCCCTGACGATCAATAAGTAATAGATTATTTGTGTTGCTTATCAGCAAGTATTCACCACTTGGGTGCCAACTAAGCCCCTGAATACCATCTTCAATAACGGCAATTGTTTTACTACTATTATCCGTTAAATTCAGTATTTCAATACGGTAGTTATTTTGTCCTGCTTCATAACCAAGCGCTAGTTGCGTTTGATCTGGCGACAACGCATGTAACTTTAACCAGTCTTGACCCATTGAGGCTTTGATTACCTGTTTTTGTTTAGTTTCTATATTGACGGTCGAAAGCTGCGTATCATTTTTATGTTTTCGTCGCTCAATAAAATAAACCTGATTGTTATTAGTCCATTGTAATTGCTGGCTGGTAACTAAATATTCTTTAAATTCCAGTACGTTGGCGTAATTTAAACTCGTTAGAGTTACCATGTCTAAATTAAAATACGCTAATTGGCTAACATCATTTTGTTTTTCTATAAAAGCCAATGCGCGATTATCCGGACTCCAGCCTAGACTATAGTAGGTCGATGGGTGCTGGGATAATTGTACCTCTTTACCTGTCGTTAATTCTTTTAGCCAGATATGCTGATTATCATTGTCACCGCGAACAAATGCTAAATAATTGCCGTTATTAGATTGCGATTGAGAGGATTCATTGGCTTCATTTGATGTTACAGGCACCAACGCAGAGAAATCAGTTTTAACAACCTGCGTTGCAAATGCGCACCAACCACCAACCAAACATACAATTGTCACGGCAATAAAAGCCAACAACGGCCACTTTACACAGTGAGAACGTGTTTGTTCGTTAAGCTCAAGGCAATAACCCCGTTTCGGGTGGGTAATGATGAATTGTGGATTTTTAGAATCTTCATTTAATGCTTTCCTAAGCAGTGCAATATTGCGTTGCACATTACTTGGGCTAAACACTGAATTAGGCCACACAGCTGCAAAAATTTCTTCCTGGCTTACCACATTGCCCCTATGAGAGTACAAAAATTGGAGCACATCCATAACCTTAGGTTCGACAATTTGTACGCCTTCAGCTGAGGAAATTTTACCACGGCTAACATCGACGTCAAAATTCCCGATTCGAAACCTACCCACTTACAACTCCAATAAATTCATACAAATCATAGATTAAGATTTTCTTAAGATAAACTCAAGGGTTATTACATTGCCGCATTAATTAGTTCAGTTAATGGTTAGGCACCATTTACTAAGTAATAAAAAAGATGCAACGGATATTATCGACATTCATTATTTTTGTGAGCGCGTTTCTACTCTTTCAAATTCAACCTATCTTATCTAAAGAGCTACTACCCGAGTTTGGCGGTGGCGCTTCGGTTTGGTCAACCAGCCTATTTTTTTATCAAAGCATGCTGTTACTCGGCTATTTATATGCTCATTTGTTAAGCCGTTATCAGCTCAAACGACAATTATTTATACACACATTGTTAGTGGCTGTATCGAGCATCATTACTTTTAACACAATTGAAGTCAGTCTATTTTTATCACTAACACCAGCGTGGTCAGTGATTGCTAAATTGTTTTTACAGGTTGGCTTAGTCTTTATGTTACTAAGTGCCACCAGCGTACTATTGCAGCGCTGGTATATTGAATCGACCGCTATGACTGTACCTTATCAATGGTATTCGCTTTCGAATCTGGGTTCACTACTTGCTTTGCTGAGTTACCCATTTATTTTTGAAGTTTTATTTTCAATCGATGAGCAAAAGAGCTATTGGACAGTGGGGTTATTTGCATACTGTATACTGTTATTGTGCCTAATTTATGTATTATTTAGTAATGGCAGTATCGCTGATAAAGCTATTACTAAGTCAAAAACGACTTTGCTCGTCAAACCTAATTGGCTGTGGATTGCGTTCTCAGCAACCAGTTCAATGATGTTGATCGCGACAACTCAGATGATCAGCATCAACATCCCGCCTATGCCTCTGATATGGGCTTTACCATTGGTAATATATTTGCTGACCTTCAGTTATGCGTTTGCATCCGCAAAAAGCTATAATCGCGCCCATTGGACGTACTTATTAATATTTAGCGCATTCGCAGGGCTGATGATGTTTTTCCTTGGCAGCCAATTTAATGCTTTAGCTCAACTGGTGATCTACAGCTTTATTTTATTCATTGTTTGTATGATCTGTCATGGTGAACTTCGAAAACTCGCGCCAGATGGCTCACTGCTTACTGTATTTTATTTATATATCGCTTTAGGAGGAGTGATCGGCAGTTTACTCAGTGCCTTAGTCGCACCGCTACTGTTTGAACAAATAACAGAATTCATTGTGGCGTTAGCTGTAGCGCTTTCATTATTTATATACACGCTACTCACCCAGACGACGAAAACGTCCTCTTGCTATAAAATAGCTTTACTGGCTACGCTGGTTATTTGGGGCACAGGATATAGCTATCTTTTTGTTAATTTTAATCAATACAACTTAGCGTCTGAGAGAAATTTTTACGGTTATGTCACTGTCAAAGACATTACAACGTCTGATCTTGCTGAACGACGCCTAATCGATGGCACAACGATTCATGGCTCACAGCCACTTAATAAACAAACTGAACTCACAAACAGCTATTACCATCACCATACTGGTATCGCTAAATCATTGTCAGCATTAAAAAAGCAACAAGATTTAAATATAGGTATTATTGGTTTAGGTGCTGGAGTTTTAGCAAAGTTTGGCGATAAGTTCGATAAAATCCGCTTTTATGAACTTAACCCTGCGGTTTATAACATGGCCATGAATTATTTTTCATATTTAACAGATAGTCCTGCACGCATTGATGTGGCTATTGGCGATGGCAGAATCACCTTAACTGAAGAGCAAAAAAATAATGCACCGTTAATGAATGCGTTAATTATTGATGCTTTTTCAAGTGATGTTATTCCTACCCATTTACTGACTGAGGAAGCTTTTCAGTTATATTGGCAGCGACTAACAAAAGGCGGCTTATTAATTATCCATATATCCAATAATCATATTGATTTGATGCCAGTGCTCCAAGCTCACAGTAAGCGCTTCGATAAATCTCTGATCAAATTTAACTATAGCGGTACGCAGTTAGGCTCACAATGGGTCGTAATGACGAATAACCAAGCATTTTTAAATTCGATAGCCATGACAGACTTATCACCGATAACACCTTATTCAACAGTACATTTGGCGCAATGGACAGATCAAAAACACAGCCTGATCCCGCTCCTGAAACTTTGATGTCTATCTTAAAATAACCACAACAAAAAAGCGCGATTAACATCGCGCTTTTAAATAATTCTAAATGCTTTTAACTAAACCCTAAACAGAGCCATTTATTGGCCCATGCTCATGATGAACATGCGGGTTTTGACCACGTTGACGTAGTAAATGATCCATTAAAGTAATGGCCATCATCGCCTCGGCAATCGGGATTGCACGAATGCCAACACATGGGTCGTGACGGCCTTTGGTGATCATCTCAACCGATTCATTACTCGTGTTAATACTATTACCGGGGATCGTAATACTTGATGTCGGTTTGAGTGCAATTGACGCGATTATATCTTGCCCTGTAGAGATACCTGCAAGCACCCCACCGGCATGATTTGAGGTAAAGCCATCAGGGGTTAACTCATCACGATGCTCAGAGCCTTTTTGCTCAACCACATCAAAGCCGTCGCCAATTTCAACGCCTTTTACTGCGTTAATACTCATCAGTGAGTGGGCAAGTTCTGCATCAAGGCGGTCAAATACCGGCTCACCTAAACCAACAGGTACATTCTTAGCCACTACTTTTACTTTCGCGCCGACTGAGTCACCTTGTTTTTTAAGGTCGCGCATATAGTCGTCAAGCGCGTCTAACTTGCTTGCATCTGGGAAAAAGAAAAGATTATTTTCAACTTCATCCCAATCGTAATTTTCAGCTTTAATTGGCCCAAGTTGGCTCAAGCACGCGCGTACTTCAATACCATGAAATTGCTTTAGATACTTTTTAGCAATAGCGCCTGCGGCAACACGAATAGCGGTTTCGCGAGCAGATGAACGGCCACCACCGCGATAATCGCGTAGGCCGTATTTATGCCAGTACGTGTAGTCACCATGACCTGGGCGAAATACGTCTTTAATTTTGCCATAATCTTGTGAACGTTGGTCGGTATTTTCAATTAATAAACCAATACTGGTGCCGGTGGTTTTACCTTCAAAAACACCCGCTAAAATTTTAATTTGATCACTCTCACGGCGCTGCGTAGTGTAACGGCTTTGCCCTGGTTTACGACGATCTAAATCGATTTGTAAATCTGCCTCAGTGATTTCAAGACCTGCGGGCGTGCCATCCACAACACCGCCTAAGGCGACGCCGTGGCTTTCGCCAAAGGTGGACACTTTAAATAACTGCCCTATGCTATTACCTGCCATTAACTTTCCTCATTCCTAATGACTACTAAGTACCGAGCCTGAGGCTCGGCTTTGATTTTTGTGGTGATCAGTCTGCGAAATATGCAACGAGTTGTTTTTTGCTGATCATAAATACGCCAAATCCACCTTGCTCAAACTCAACCCATTCAAAAGGCGCATTTGGATAAAGGGCATCCATGTGTACCATAGAATTACCAACTTCGACAAATAACAAACCGTTATCAGTTAGATGATCGGCCGCTTCACTCAAAATAGTACGGGTTACATCAAGACCATCATGGCCTGATGCCAAGCCAAGCTCTGGCTCATGGTGGAACTCACGCGGTAAATCAGCCATATCTTCGGCGTCTACATACGGAGGGTTTGCCACGATCAGGTCATATTTCTGCCCTGGTACACCGCTGAATACGTCGGATTGAATAGGTAATACACGGTCACTTAACTGATAATCTGTGATATTGATATCAGCAACTTCGAGTGCTTCATAAGAAATATCAACGGCATCAACCTGCGCTTCTGCAAAAGTTTGTGCTAATGCAATCGCGATACAACCAGAACCGGTACATAAATCTAAAATACGATTTACCGATTCAGGCTCAGCTAGCCAAGGTGAAAAGCGATTATGTATTAACTCTGCAAAAGGTGAACGTGGGATCAATACGCGCTCATCGACATAAAATGGCATATTAGCAAACCATGCAATATTAGTCAGATAAGGTACTGGCGTGAAATCATTTATACGTTCTGCAATTAATCCCGCAAGGCGGTTTTTTTCGGTGCTAGTTAACCGGGCATGCATTAATTCTTTTGGTGCATCAATGGGTAAGCTTAACGCGGGCAGTAACAAGTTGACTGCTTCATCCCATGCGTTATCAGTTCCATGACCAAAGAAAATACCACTGCTGGCAAATTGACTCGTGGTCCACCGTAGCCAATCGTGTAACGTTGACAGTTCTGCTACAGCTTCATCTAAGGTTGCTTCTTCTATTAATAATTCGCTCATATTCGTTATCTACCTGCTGCTTTAGAAAATATCAATTCAATCGAGGCGCAATTAAGGCCCCATGATTGCCCTATTGTAACGCTTTTTTACACAGTTTTTACTCTGTTTTCACTCGATTTCTAGCGTTTTTTTGTTTAGACTGCCGCTATGAAAAAAGATCCTCTCTCAAACGCAGATATTAGCCCTGACGACATCGATATGTTTCGTCAAAGTATTAATGGTGCCCGTGTATTTAAACAAGACACGCATCGCTTTGCTAACAAACCTAAAATCTCACAAGCTAAGCTGTTTGCCCAGCAAAAAAAGCAACATCAGGCAGAATTTTTCTTTTCTGATGAATATGTGCCAGATATTGATACCAACGGAACGGTTAATTATGTGCAAGACGGTCAAGATCGTTTTTTAGCAAAGCAGTTACGCCGAGGTGACTTTGTACCTGATTTAACCCTTGATTTACATGGTTTAAATAAGGAGTTGGCAAAAGATGAACTCGCAGGACTGATCCATGAGTGCAAAAAGAAGCATTACTACTGTGCGTGTGTAGTACATGGTATTGGTGGGCATATACTCAGACACAAAGTGCCGCAATATTTAGTACAGCATCCAGATGTCATAGCAATACACCAAGCGCCACTTGAATACGGTGGTAAAGGTGCAGTACTTATTTTAATAAACTTACCACAAAGTGATGAATTTAGACGCTAAGCGTTAACGTTATCCCTATTTCAAGGCAACAGTGCAGTGCATATTTTCTCTATCATCTTTCCGCTGATTTTCATTGTTGCGCTTGGTTTTAGTTGTTGTAAATTAAAGTTTTTTGAACAGCAACACATTGCAGGGCTAAGTAAGTTTACTTTTTACATTAGCCTGCCGGCATTTTTATTTTTAAATATGTCGCAAATCGATTTACAGCAAAGCATTAGTTTATCGGCCTTTCTGAGTTTTTATATTCCTGTACTGAGCGTATTTGCCTTAGGTATTTTGGTTGACCGCTGTTATTTAGCTAAGCAAAAAAATTATCAACAACACAGTGTATTTGGCTTAGCGTCGAGTTACTCAAACATGGTGTTGGTGGGCATTCCTATCATCATCGCATCCCTTGGCAAAGAAATGATCGCCATCGCTTTTATGATCATTACCTTTCATAGCACATTGCTATTTGCACTCACCTATTTAATCGGCGCAAAGGGCAGCGAACATGCATTTTCATGGTCAAGTTTTGCTAAGAGCATGGTACTGAATCCGATTGTATTGAGCATCGGCTGCGGGCTAATATTAAATGTCAGCGGCATTGTTTTGTTTGATAACCTAGCAAAGAGTTTAGAGCTTTTAGCGACCCCCGCCATTACCTGCGCGTTATTTGTATTAGGCGCCAACTTAGCGTTTTACAAAATTGCAGCTAACTGGCAACCCGCATTAATCGCCTCGTTAATGAAGATTTTTTTACTTCCTGCTGGGGTATTTTTAATCGGTGCATACGCATTTGAATTAGATAGAGAGATTTTGAACGTGTTAGTGCTATTAAGCGCCTCTCCTGTTGGTGTAAATGCTTACCTTATTGCCAGTCAAATAGGTCAACATCAGGTGACATTAGCCGGTGCAGTTGTACTGTCAACGGTTTTAAGTGTGATTAGCTTTAGTTTTTGGTTATCGGTATTGCTTTAACCTTTACAAACCGCCAGCTACATCAACAAAGCTACCTGTGGTAAACGATGCCTGCTCAGAGGCTAAAAAGTAAATTGCAGCGGCAACTTCCTCAGGTTGTCCACCTCGGCCCAATGGCAGCTTGTCTTTAAGACGCTCCACCCGATTTACTTCACCACCGTCGCGGTGCATATCGGTGTAGATTAACCCTGGGCGCACTGAGTTAACACGAATACCTAACTTGGCTACTTCTTTGGCTAAACCAATGGTTAACGTGTCCATTGCTCCTTTAGATGCGGCATAATCAATATATTCATTTGGTGAACCGGTTTTAGCCGCTGCCGATGATACATTAACGATACTGCCGCCACTGGGCATTCGCTTAATCGCTTCTCGGGCACATAAAAAAGCGCTTGTTACATTGGTGGTTAGCACTTCATTTATACGCGAGGCTCCCATCTCAAGTAATGGCATTTGCGGTTTTAAAATACCCGCATTATTTATAAGCACATCTAATTTGCCAAATAACTCATCTACTTTTGTAAACAGGGTCAGCACTTGCGTTTCATCAGACACATCGGCTTGCACTATTTCGGCTTTTACAGCAAAGCCGCGTGCTTGCTCTGCTATTTTTTCTGCGCTGTGTTGATCCGTTTTATAATTAATACAAACATCATAACCGTGACTAGCAAAATAAATTGCGGTTGCAGCACCAATTCCTCGGCTTGCTCCGGTTATAAGTACTACTGGGTTAGATTTCATTGTCTGTCCTTATCTATACAAAATAATATTACGCCACATAAACCAATTTAAATTGTTCACAAACTAAGGGCATCATATTACTACGTTCAAATTTAGTTTCGGCAAGTTCCCGCTGATAATACGTCCAGTGCACTTTTCGCCAATAGTGAAGACTTTTATCTCCTTCACCTTCTAACGCCGCATATTCAGCGGTTATTTCGTTGTAAGGCACGATTGCGACATTCGTTGTTTCAATAATCCCTAAAGGCTCACCATGCCAGTTAGTGAAAATGGCTAAATCACCTACTTTGGGAAGCGCTTCTTTACTATGCTCAAACCAATAAAGTGATGTTGTAGTTGCTTGCTTTATGCCCTTTAAAACCAGTGCTGCACATTCATCGGCATCAATTTGATTATCACAAAAGTGCCAAACCGGGAGCTTTGTGATTGAACGACTGTAGGCGTAATTAAATTCATTTATAAGTCGTTCAATTGCTTGGGGGTTACTTGATTGCAGCAACAACTGAAATCTCAACTAACAAAGCATCGCGGGCCATTTTAGCTTCCACGCAGGCACGTGCGGGCGCATGACCTGCTGGTACCCACGCATCCCAAACCGCATTCATATCGGCAAAGTAATCCATGCTTTTTACATAAATAGTGGCGCTGAGCATATGCTCTTTTGAACTTCCCGCCTCATTTAAAAGTAACTCAACTTTATCAAGCATAGTTTGCGTTTGTTCGGTGATGCCCTGCTCTGCGTCAGCACATACTTGGCCACATAAGTACACCGTACCATTGTGCTTAACGATACGACTCATGCGAGTTGCGGTTTGAATACGTTCAATTGTCATAAAATTGTCTTTGCTAAATTAGTGTGTCGCTAATTTAGCAAATTTAAAAAGGAACGCAAGGTTTGGGTATGAGGCTAAACTGCTACGTTATTAGGTGCATGAATACTGAGGTATTGGCTTTTATGGCGACTTTCATCGTAACTCAATACGGCAACCGCTCCAGTGTTAAATATCGGCATATTCCCAGCACTCAATTGGTCAACTAAATAACTAACTATTGGCATGTGAGCTACGACCAACCAGGTATCGCATTGTGGATGCATCGCGATGAGAGTTTCTAGATAATCGGCGGCAATTTGTGGATTGCCTTCAGGGATTATATCGCTGCAAGTTTCTTCGAATAAAAAAGCGTTATGCTTTTTTACTCCTTCCGCTGTTTGCTGAGCACGAATGTAAGGGCTTACTAACAATGCCGTTGGGGTATGCGTTGCTTGCAACCATAAACCCATTTTTTCGGCCTGTTGTTGGCCAACCGAGGTCAAATTTCTACTTGCATCGTCAGCTTGCATCGGTGTTGCTTCGCCGTGGCGCATTATTAAGATTGTTTTCATAAAAAATCAACCGATTAAAGAATATAAAACAGTAGCCAGTTTGCCTGTTTGTCCGCTATATTAAAACAACGTCACACATTTCGCTTATGATATTCAGGTAAAAATCGCCAAGCAATTTAATCGCAGCCCTGAAGTTATCATTGTTGTTAACGAGTAAACTTAACGTTTCAGGAGCATCATTTGAATATCAGCCGCAATGATAACAGAACATACCGTGCCCTCACACTGGACAATGGTCTAAAAGTCCTGTTAGTGCAAGATAAAGATTCAACTAAAGCCGCTGCATCGATGGCCGTGAATGCTGGTCACTTTGACGATCCTGTTGATAGACAAGGGCTCGCACACTTTTTAGAGCATATGCTTTTTTTAGGCACAGACCAATTTCCGGAATCCGGCGGGTTTGGTAATTTTGTTTCCCAATCCGGTGGCAACACCAACGCATGGACCGGCACCGAGCACACGTGTTATTTCTTCGATATTAACAATCAAGAGTTTGCACAAGCACTGAGCCAATTTAGCCGGTTTTTTATTGCACCTTCTCTCAACCCTGGCGAAACTGAAAAAGAACGTAATGCCATTGATGCAGAGTTTAAATTAAAAATAAAAGACGATGGCCGACGCATCTATCAAGCACACAAAGAAACCGTTAATCCTGCTCATCCATTTGCTAAATTTTCAGTGGGTAATCAGCAAACCTTAGCGGATCGTAATGGCTGTGTAAGCAAAGAATTGCGAGATTTTTTTAACACCCATTATCAAGCCCAGTGGATGAGCCTAGTGATCTGCGCTGATGCAGAAATTGACACTATGGTGCAATGGGTAACTACATTATTTAATGATATTAAAGGTCAGCAGCAACCAAAACCCGTCATTGAGGCATCACTTTATCGCGCGCAAGATCTTTGCAAAGTACTGCATATAGAACCGCATAAGCATATGCAAAAACTCATAGTAAGTTTTGCGATGCCTAATATTGATGATTTTTATCGCCATAAAACCGTTAGTTTTATTGCGCATTTATTAGGGTATGAAGGGCAAGGGTCGCTTTACTCTATTTTAAAAGCGCAAGGTTGGATCAATGCCCTCTCTGCTGGAGGTGGCATTAACGGTAGCAACTTTAAAGATTTTAATATCAGCATGGCACTGACCGATGAAGGAATTGAATACTATGAAGACATCGTTGAAATGGTGTTTGAATATATTTGTTTAATTAATCAAAACATCGATAAATTACCGCGCTTATATCAAGATAAAAAAAATCTATTACAAATCGCCTTTGATAACCAAGAAAAAGCCCGCTTAATCGATTGGGTCAGTAATTTAAGCATCAACATGCAACACTACGATGAAGCCAATTATGTGCAAGGTGACTATCTCATGGATGGTTTTAATCAAACGGCTCATGAAACTGCAATGCAATGGTTAACGCCGCATAATATGCGCTTGGTGTTGATCCATCCTGATGTTGAACCTGAGCATACCACTCAGTGGTATCACACGCCCTATCGGATCGAAAGTATTTCTAGCTGTTGGCTGGAAGCGCTGTGCGAAATTAATACTCCACTACCAGAAATGCTATTACCTACAGCAAACCCTTATTTAACCAAAGAAGTGTCATTGTATGACGTTGAGCAGCCACAAAATCACCCACAACTATTAGTAAAAGAACCTGGCTTTGATTTTTGGTTTAAACAAGACAACACTTTTCGAGTTGCCAAGGGGCACTTTTATTTGGCGATGGATTCTGACTTTGCTGTTAAAGATATCAAACACATGGCACTTACTCGTCTATTTGCAGACTTATTTATGGATAGTGTTGCAGAACAATTTTACCCGGCAGAGTTAGCTGGTTTAAGTTATCACTTAACCTCACATCAAGGTGGTTTAACCCTGCACACTGCGGGACTCTCATCGAGCCAATTAGAATTAGTTGATGAATTACTCCAAGCGTTATTTAACGTCGATATTTGCGCTAAACGTTTTGCCGAGTATAAAAAACAGTTAGTCCGCCATTGGCGTAACAGCAATCAAAATAAACCCGTTGGTGAATTATTTAGCGTGCTGGGCGCAAAAATAATGCCGTGGAATCCAGAACCAGAGCAGCTTGCTGTGGCACTTAAAGATACCAGCTTTCATCAGTTTAATTGTTTTCGCCGCGAGTTTTTTAATGCCTTGCATGTAGAGTCATTTTTGCACGGTAATTGGCGAGAAAGTGATGCAATTGAGTTTCAAAAAAAGATTGCTCACCACTTAGCTAAATCAGCTACGATTGAAGATCTAACCCGTCCGTTATTTGAAATAGACAAAATAACCCGCTCGCAACTGACCCTAAATTGTAGCGATCATGCGATGGTTATTTATTACCAAGCACAAACCGATGACGTTGTTGAAAAAGTAAAAATGATGGCGCTAAACCATCTTATTAATCAAGATTACTTTAATGAACTTCGTACCAAACAACAGTTAGGCTACCTAGTGGGCGCAGGTTATGCGCCCTTTAATACTCGTGCGGGCATCGCCTTCTACGTGCAGTCACCTAACTACAGTGCAACCGCGATTTTTGAGCGTCATAATGCGTTTCTTGAGCAATTCCTTGCTTCATTAGAGCAATTAAATGAAGAGCAATGGCAGCAACAAAAACATGGCTTAACCACCCACATCGCCGAAAAAGATAAAAACCTCCGGCTGCGTTCACAACGCTTGTGGCTTGCCATTGGTAATCAAGATCATCACTTTCATATGCAACAAAAATTGTTAGAAGCATTGGAAAACCTTAGTCTTGCGCAGATAGTTACTTATATTCGCGAGACATTTGCAGAACATAGACCAAGATATGAGCTACTAAGCGTACCTAAAACAAACAAAACGACAAAAAAGCTGATTTCTTCTCATTCTCTTTGACACAACACCGTGCTTCAATTAGATTATCAAGTGCAAAATACAGAAGTGCCCTATGATAATAATAAAAATAATATTCAACACATTCATATTCGTCTCATTATTACTCTGCTTTAGCCCATTGGGCTATAGCGAGCAATTAGTCGATCAGCAAACTTTAATGCTTTATTTACCGAGTGCATTTGTTACGTTAGTGCTGCCTTACTTATTATTCACAATCTACAAATTACGCCGCTCACGACGCCAATTATGTATTTCTGAACGGCGTTTAAAAAGCACGGTTGAAGGCAGTGGTGACACACTTTGGGATTGGAATATCAAAACTGGTGAAGTACTGCGCATTAACGATAAATACATGATGGATAGAAATACCATCATTGATGTTCCACCTAATAAAGCCCTTATTCACCCTAATGATATAGCGCAAGTTGAATTACTGTTAAAGCAACACTTTGCGGAGCAAACCGCTTTCTTTGAAGCCAGCTATCGCATTAAAGACAGCTTTGATCGCTGGCATTGGGTACTCGACAGAGGCAAGATCATTGAAAAAGACACCAATTTAAACCCGCTAAGAATGACTGGCACGGTACGCGATATCACGCAATTAAAATCAACCGAGGCACGCCTTAACTTATTCGCTAAATGTGTTGAATCACTCACTGATGCATTAGCCATTTACGATAAAAACTTTAACCTGGTTGATCTTAATCCCAGCTTTTTATCGCAGTTTGGTGGGAACCGAGATAACTATTTAAACAAGCCATTTACCTTACCAGGTTACGAGCAAAGTTATATTGATGATATTAAAAATACTGTTCGTCTTACCGACCATTGGCAACAAGAAGTTAAACTGCGCAACAGTGAGCGAAAACTACTACCGATTGAAATCTCAATCGATGAAATTAAGAATGAACATAATCAAATTTGTAACTATGTCATTGTATATTCAGATTTAACCGAGCGTAAAAAAGCCGAATCACAACTACATAACTTATCAAATCGCGATCGTACAACTGGCTTACCTAACCGAAATCTATTTTTTACCGATCTTAAAAAGCTGGCAAAACAAGACAGCCACCATGCATTACTAGTATTTGATTTAGATAACTTTAAAAAAATTAATGACTCATTAGGGCATCAACTAGGCGACAGTTTACTGGCAAAACTAGCAATGCGGTTGAGTAAACTCACCCGTGAAAAAGATGTGTTTTACCGCTTAGGTGGCGATGAATTTGCCTTAGTTATGTCTGGCACTAACGATATTCATACCATTACCAGAATGGCAAAACAGTTTTTAGCCGCCATTGCCACGCCATTTAAAATGGCAGGTCACGAATTAGTGATCACTTCAAGTGTCGGTATTGTGTTATTCCCAGAAGATGGTAATACCCCAGAACTACTGCTTAAAAATGCCGATACTGCGATGTACCATGCGAAAAAGAAAGGTAATAGCTACTTATTCTTTAACGACACCATGAACCGCCAAGCAGTAAAACGCCTGCAAATTGAAAACTTAATGCGATTTGGTTTAAAAGAAGATCATTTTGAAGTTTATTACCAGCCAAAAATGAACATTCGTACGGGTAAATTTACCGGAATGGAAGCTTTGGTACGGTTTATAACCCCGAAAAAAGGCATTATCAGCCCTGGCGTGTTCATTCCCATCGCAGAAGAAACCGGGCAAATAATTGAAATTGGTGAAGTAGTCTTACATAAAGCCTGCCGCGATGTTAAAGCTTGGCTAGACGAAGGGTTATTTAATGGCCGAGTTGCGGTAAACTTGTCTGCTAAACAATTTAGCCTACCGGATCTAACTACTCGTATTGATGTGATTTTACAAAATCACGCCTTGCCATCGTACTTTTTAGAACTTGAAATTACTGAAGGTACGGTAATGGACGACCCACAAGATGCTATTTCGATCATGCGCTCTCTCAGTGCTCGTGGTATTCATTTAGCCATGGATGACTTTGGCACTGGCTACTCATCACTTGCATATTTAAAGCAGTTTCCACTTAATACCCTAAAAGTTGATAAAGCGTTTATTGATGATATGCAAACAGAGCGAGGCCGTAATATGGTTGACTCAATAGTTACTATTGCACATAACTTAGACTTACATGTGGTGGCTGAAGGGGTTGAGCAAGCAGAGCAAATTGCAATCTTAAAAGAGCTTAATTGCGAAACGATGCAAGGCTACTACTATTCAAAACCTTTATCGCGAGCTGAATTTACAGAATTTTTGAAGAAACAACAAAACCAAGCGGCACTTAGTTTAGTACAACAGGCATAAATGACAGCCTATGGTCGCCATGTGCACGCTTGTATACCCACACAGCGCACTAGTGCACGACGATAATGTAAGTTAAACAAGCACCATGCAACGGGGCCTAACAACCCTGCTAGCAGCAACCAGCGTTTAACTGGCATACCTTTTTTAATTGCCTGTGCATACATAACGACAATAGATACAACACTGATCAATAAATATTGCAAATTCACCACACCCATACCGCTTAAAACTAACCTGTAATGTACAATAATTAGTTCTTTATTTTCACTAATAAAATCAGAATATTTAATTCTTTCAGTAACAAGAATGATATACAAAAACTATTACTGTTGCTATTATCTACCCGTGTATTTGCGTGTGCAATACACATTTAAAGGATAATTAAATATTTCTAGGAGATATCATGTCAGAAAATACTTCAAATGTATACGAAGCACCAGCAGCAAACCTAACCAAAAATAATGAAAGCGGAGATAAACCTGTTTTAAATTTTGATCGTTTTTCGGCTTGGGGAGTGTTCTTTTTAGCCGTCATTACTTTTGGAATTTATGGTGTATATTGGCTAATAAGCAGAACCAATAAAGCCAATGCATTAGCAACTAAACAAATTAGCCAAGGATTGATATATGGTTATTTAGCTTTATACGTTGCGAATTTAATTCTCTCTATAACCGAAGTACTACCAGTGTTGTCAATTATTATTTCGCTAGCTTCTATCGTGGTCGGATTAATCTTTATTTTTTCGTTACGTTCTTCTATTTCAGAACTAATCAATAAAGGTAGTAGTGAACCCGTTAAGCTCAATGGCGTTTTAACCTTCTTCTTTAATATAATTTACTTCCAATACAAAATTAACGAAGCAATTGATCAACAGAAATAAAAAGTAAAAAGGCATTATTTTAATGCCTTTTTCATCTCAACCTGTTTCTAAAGCACTCCTGAGTGCTTTACATTCAAATATGTATTTAGCACATTAGGAAGCAACTTTTGTGGTTGTGTATCAATTGCGATAACGCCTTCTTTTTTAAGCCTTGCCATATTAGCTTTGTGCGTATTTAATAAATCTAATGCAGCACAATAGGTCATAGCTTCATCATAATTCTCTATTGGCTCTGCAAGTACTTCTGTCAATGCATGATTAGAGAGGTTAATAACTGCAACAAGGTGATGCTTTTGCAATAACTTTATAGCTGGAAGCACCTCATCTAAGCTTTGATCATCAAATGTCGTAACAAGTAATACTAAAGAACGCTTACTTCTTTTTGCGATTAATTGATTAGCTGCAACAAGGTAATCGCTGCTACTTTGGTCAGGGTACAGATCATAAAAATGATTCATCACACGCGATACATTCTGTGCACCTTTAACATTAGGTAACCAGCGAATATCATGATTAAAACTTTGCATGCTAAACCAATCCCCTTGTTTGAGTACTGTATGAGCAAGTAAGAGCAAAGCATTTAATGCGTGATCAAAGTGAGTACCCGATATGGTATCTATATTCATCTTCTTCGATGCATCAAGCATTACAACAACATGCTGATTTTGTTCTTCTTGGTACTCTTTAGAAATTAGTTTGCGACGTTTACTTGTAGCCTGCCAGTCTATCTGTTTAATACTGTCACCTTGTCGGTATTCCCTAAGTTGATGGAATTCAATACCATCACCTCGTTTTTTTGTCAGTTTTAAACCACTTATTGGTGTGTTTGTCACCCCATTAAGCACTTGATTTTGAGCTACTCGACTAAAATCTGGGTAAACTTTTAACGCTAAATCTTGCGGTATTATCCAATTTGCCTGCCACAGCTTTAACCGTGAACTAATTCTAAGCTCAACGGCAGCCAATTGCGCATCTCCGCGTTGATGTGCGCACATACTCCATTGTAAACGGGCTTGCTCATTTTCTGCCAGAGTTACGCTGGTATATAATTCAGATAGCTCAATCGCATTGCTTAGGTGTAAACTTATATCAGTAATTAATAATTGCTCTGAGGTATTTTTAATACTTAGTTTAACTGGTTGCCAACGTCCCAATGACATGTTTTGATTGGTGTTTACCTCAATACTTAATTTATGTTTGAAGCGAGTAGGCAAATAATCTAATAACGCTAGTACAAGCAGTCCAGCAATGAGTACTGTAGTTAATAAACTCGCTGTCTCAGTAAAGATTAATATGGGTAACAGCAAAACTAATGCGCAAACCAGCTGCAACAAACGCTTTGCTGGTCGTAACTTAGTGCGGATCATGATCTAGGCGCTTCAACACTGGCTAGTATTGCTGAAATCACTTCATTAAAAGACACCCCTTCTAACTCTAGATCGGCTGAAAGTATCAAGCGGTGGCGTAAAATATTAGGTACCACTAGCTTAACGTCATCAGGGGTAACAAAATCTCGGCCATTCATCAATGCCATTACTTTTGCTGCTTTAATAATGTTGATTGATGCTCGTAGTCCTGCACCATGTAATACTCCTTGCCATGTTCGCGAACTACGAACTAACTCCACCGCATAATTATAAATCTTTTCATCTACTAAAATGTCAGCACATAATTGCTTAATCTGAGCAATATTACTGACGCTTAATACTGCCGGCAATTGGCTAACTTCTGACTCATTCGAAACAACTTTGGTGTTGAGCTTTAATAATTCAACCTCGGCCTCTAATGATGGAAAACCCAATTCAATTTTCATCATAAAACGGTCTAACTCAGCTTCAGGTAATGGATAAGTCCCCTCTTGATCAAGCGGATTTTGCGTTGCAAGTACCATAAACGGTGAGCCAATAGATAAGGTTTCGCCATCAATGGTAATTTGTTGTTCTTGCATTACTTCCAATAAAGCTGACTGAGTTTTAGCAGGTGCTCGGTTGATTTCATCAGCAAGCAAAATATTGGTAAATGCTGGGCCTTTTTTTATATTGAAATCGCCAGACTTCATATCATACATACTGTGTCCTACAACATCAGATGGCATTAAATCGGGTGTAAATTGCACTCGTGAAAACGACACACTTAAGCTTTTCGCTAATGCTCTTACAAGTAAAGTTTTGCCAAGGCCCGGTACTCCCTCAAGTAATACATGACCTCCTGCAAATAACACAGTTAACACATCTTCAATAATGGCATCTTGTCCAACTAACACACGGGAGATATTATCCTTAACTTGCTTAACTGCTTGCGCCGCATCCGTTAAGCTTATTTGTCCTGTTGCAAATTCGGTGCTCATAGGGCATTCCTTAATTGTTTAAATAGTTTGATATACTCTGTTCGTTGTTGCTGAGATTCTGGCAATTCAACACTTAGAAGCTCAGCTACCTGTTGCTTATCAAAATGCACTAAGTTAGCGATTATCTCTGCTTGGCGAACTTCGGTTAGTGATTTGAAGTGAGGGATCCTAGTTTCTACTTTGGCGTTAAAATCTTTTTTTAATGCAGTAAACAAGCGTTGCTCAAAACCGTGCTTTATATAAAAATTAGCAATCGCTCGAATATGGTGTTTAAAGCCTACGGTTAAAATTAAATCAGGCGCATAAGCGCGACCTATACGACTACTAATATGCCAAATAAATAACAACACCAATAGCATCACACAGATCACCCACTGCCAGCTCCATTGCCATAACTTAGCAAACCAATTAGGGTAACTTAAATAAGGAACATAAGTTATTACATCAACCCCCTGACTTAACCAAACCAGTAAACTGCCATGATCTAAATGGCGCAACTGATAGTTTGTAAAGGGAGCTAGAGACGGCATCACAATAATACGGCCATCACCAAATTTAAAATCACACATGATAACTTGATCATCACTATTTTTGGTGGCTATACCTGGGCAGTTTTCAATTTCAAATGCCTGACTCAATTCTAAATCCAGTTGGGTATTTTCATTGAGCGTTAACACGCTATTTTTCTGCCCCTCTTTTACCATCACAAAATGATTTTCAAAAATCCCTTCACTCGTGTTTACACTAATCCCAAGATCTTGAAAGGTAAAAGTATTGTCTAAACCAAGTTCATCCCTTTGCTTATTTAATATATAAACAAGACGCCCACCTTCACTCACCCATTGGGACAATTGCTGATCAAGTGTGTGCGAATTACTAAGCGCCGCTTCATCGACAATTAACATGCTGCGGTGATCAATAATAAGTGGTTGTTGATTATTGTTATCTAATTGCTTTTCTTTTTTCCATAGCACCCCATGTTCAGCTAATAATCTCTGCGCCATTGTGAAATTATCTTTGCTAACTTCGGAGTGAAAACCTATTTCAATCTCTTCTTTTTGCCAGTCAGCTGACAACAACGCTGAGCCAATAAAAAAAACTAACACACAGCACAAAAAAACCACCACAAACTTAAGCTTCATTTATTTGCTCCTTGTTTGCTGATGCCATAGCCTCTATTTGTGCTATTAATACGTTAAAATCAAAATTAAGTGATTGATGGCCCCAAGCCACTTTTACCCAAGCAGAAAAAAGTTGAGTAAAAACATCTTTGCTTTGCTCAGTGACTTTTGCATCAATTGCTGATTTACACTCTGTTTCGGTCATCGAACGGTGTAATTTTACTTGATGAGTGCTCTGCGCCCAGCGAAGCGAAAAATGCAGTAAATAAGCAAGCGCTAGACGCTGATTATTCTCCTGATATGCTGACCTTGCAGCTGCAATTAAATCCTCAGGTAAGTCTTGCGGTTTAATATCAGCAAACATGGTTGGGATTATATGTTCTCGATGCTGATTTTTTTGTCTTTTCGGTAATTCTAGTGCTAAGAAGAAGCCACGCTTTTTAACTAATAAATACACCAACCACAACACAAATAAAACAATTAGCAACCAAATAAAATAACTAAGAAAATTGCCTAAGCTCTTGAAAAAATTAGCAAGCCAACGATAATCACCATCCGCTGAAGAGTCCTTTTCTAAATCAAAATTTGGTACCCAAGTGGTTTTCTTTTCGATAACATCATCCTGCGCATAAAGTGTAGAAACTTGCTCTTTTATAATTAACTTATCTATTGGCTCTGCCATTGACTTACTCGGCACAGCAAACAAACAGCAAGCAAAAAACAAGCAAGCACTTGATAATAAAGTATTTAATCTGGCACGCATATTTTTGAAGGTTAGCTCAATGTCCCAGCCTTCTAAATCTATACGGCGGTGCAAGTAGGCCATAAAACCTCCGGTGACAAATAATGGTGCGACTAAAGCGACACTGATCACATACACACTATTAAATGCAATTTCCATCCACAAAGGGCTTTCTAATATTTGATACAATGGCTCTTCAAGTGACAACGACGTTGGAATAAGGGTAAAAATAATCGCAGAAATACCGATCATTAAGATAAACTCAAAATGTACGCAAAACATCATCCAAAGCGTTTGTTTGGGCTTTGATGTTGCAAACAGCACCTGTTTTCGCATTTCTTTACGACGGCCATCTAGCCTTTCTAACTGTGTTACAGGTGCTAAAAAAGCTCTGTTAGGGCTCAGTCGATAAAGCGTCATATTGATGAATATGTCACCCGCTTGCAGCTTCAGGATTGATTTTAAACTACTCGAAATGGTTGCCTGTTGATTAAACACTACTTTTGACATGTAGTCTAAAATTGGCCGTTCAAATAACGGTTTTAAAAACCATACAATAAAGGCGCTCCATGACCAACCAAACAATACACCGGCAAGGATGAACACTGGCACAGCTAAACAAATATACAAACTAAATAACGGTAAAAAATGTTGTTTAGTAAGTAATACCGTCAAATCAAACGTTTCATAGGCGCCGCGTTTTCGAGGATTAAAGCTAAGACGATTAAGTTCCATAGCGCATACCTCTATACAATCGATAAATTACATATGTCCAACAAACAGTACCTACGACGAATTTAATTTCATGAGCAATGGCACGGGGCGACCAAAATGCTTCAATAAAGGCAGCTAAAACTAACATAACAAAAGCACCAACAATTAATGGTAGTGCTGTTTGAGCCGCTTTTTTCATAGCATAACTGCGTGTAAATTGGCTTGGGTTTAATAACGCGTAGCCAATCTGACATCCCGCGGCAGAGGCAATAATAATCGCTGTTAATTCAAACGAACCGTGAGTAATAACAAACGAGAAAAATGTTTTTTCAAAACCAACATTGACAATATGCGCACCAATGGCGCCGAAATAAAAACTATTAAATAGCAAAAAGAATACAGCACCGAAACAAAGTAAAACTCCCCCTGCAAACATTTGAAAGGCAATACCAATGTTGTTATATATATAGACACCAAACATTAATATATCTTTGTCAGGAGCACGAGTCTCCGTTTGAACAGCTCCAGTTGGGTTATACATTTTTTCAATTTCAAGCACCGTACTTTGACCTAAAAAAGTATAAACGGCATCTGGATAAAGGGTGACCCAAATAAAAGCAATAACCGCCAACCCCCAAAATGCCAACAAATTAGCGCCTAACATGAAACGGTTTTCGTACAAAGCACGAGGAAAAGCAGTGCGGGCTATTTGCCAAATTTCTGAAAATTGGTTTTTGCGGGATAAATACAGTGTTTTTTGACCCTGTTGTACCAGCTGATTTAGCTGCTGAATTAGTAAAGGACTGTACTGCCTACTTCTTGCGATGGCTAAATCGTTGCAAATTTTTCGATATAATTTAGGAAAGTCTTCAGGAAAAGTACTATTTAGTTCGCAATATGCTTGAAATTGTTGCCATATTTGGCTGTTTAAATTTACAAATTGAGTTTGCTTCATTGCTTACTCTCACTATTGGAGCGACCACTGTTGATATTATTCTGCCCAGCAAAATGCCTTGCGTAATTAAATAATGTTTCAACACTATCATTTTCTTCGATATTTAATGGCTTGGATAAAATATTTGCTATTTCTTGACGTCTTGCAGGAGAAAGTTCATGGGCACGCTCAGTAAAGTCTAAAACAGCTAATTGCTCTTCGGTACTAAACGCAATGCTAGGTACTTCAGCTGGCCCGTCTGGTAATAACTCCCGACTCATAGCGTCTTCTTCGTAAACTACGATAGTTCCTGCAGCCCAATCACCGATGCGTTTGAAACGGGGATTAAAACACATAACAATTAAACCAAGAAAATAACCAACAGGCAGCATATCTGCGGGGCGAATTAAGTTTCTTACAACAATTTGTGAAAAGGTTGGAGGTAAGCCATTATCTTGAACAACACGAATTTTTAGACGTTTTTTACCTGGGGTCTGGCCATTTTTAACTTCATAAAAGATGTTATACCCCCATGAAATTAAAAAATACATGACAAGTAAAATACCTTCCCCAAAATCGCCGAATAACATAAGCACAGTAGCGATAATGGCTATCAAAATTGTGCGAAGAATAAAATCGATGATGTAGGCGTAACTACGCGAAACCAATCCAGCGGATGTGATAGCTATATCCACACCTTCAGGTAATTTAACAAACGCCCTATTTTCCAATCCATGGTTTAGCATTACATTTACTACAAATTTGATGATTAGATAAAGTTGAACGTATCGAAAGAAGTAACATTCAACCAAGGAAATGACGCGTTATAATGCGCGTTTTTGTGTTATTTTTCAATATTCCTTTAGTATAAAATGTTTAATCATGAAAAACATTAAGTAGCTGGACTTAACCGCTTCAGCCATTTCACACATTTCTAGTTTACTTTTGAGGTATTTATAAACTCGGTAAAAATAACAAAACATAGAGGGGATTTAAGTGTGGAGGGGATTGATTATTCAATTTAGTTCAAGAGTTTTTTCTCACCCTGCTTTAAATAAAGAATATACCTACGAAGTCCATAAAACACCCAAGCTACTTAAATTAATTAAATAGCTTGGGTGTTTGATGGATTAATACTGCAAAAGACGTAAAGATTATTATTTTTCAGCACGGCCCATAAATTTATGCTCTGCGGTATTAATACGGATGCGGTCACCTGTAGAAATATGCTCCGGCACTTGAATGATCAAACCAGTTGATAATCGTGCAGGTTTAGAGCGAGCGCTCGCTGAAGCACCTTTAATTGAAGGGTCTGTTTCTTCAACCACAAGTTCAACACTTGATGGTAAATCTAATCCCACTGGTGCGCCATCAATTACAATGACATGCACGCCTTGGGTTTCTTCGTTGACGAATAAAATTTCTTCGCTGATCGCTTCTTTATTAAGATTATATGGCGTGTAATCTTCGTTATCCATAAATACGTATTCTTCGCCATCTAAATACGAGAACATTGCTTCACGACGAGTTAAATCAGCTAGTTTTAACATGTCGCTATCTTTGAATGTTTCATCTACTTTGCTACCAGTTACTACATCGTACAAGCGCATACGGTACAAACTTCCACCAGCACGGCCTTGTGGTACAGAACGAACAATATCTTTAACCACTAAAACGCGGCCATTAAACTCAATCGCAGTACCTTTTTTAACTTCACTTGCCTTTGGCATCAGTGTATTTCCTATAATTTATAAATCCCCAGAAACATACCACGAACTGGATTTTCTTCAATAAGAAAATATCACATACCGCTATTTTTCTCGTAGGGCCTGTATTTACTCATAAATTTTACCTATTAATCGATTTTTCATGACTAAACTACGAAAAAGCTGCTATGGTTAAACTACCAAAAATGACCTCAAGGACTGGATCATGGATCAGCACACTGCACATGAGTATTTAGCAAAAAAACCTCTGGTTATGGTTACCAAACCTTTCGGCCAAGAAGTTGATGTATATAAAGTAAACCATAAAATGTTTGCCACTTTATCGGTTGGCAACGAAGGGGAAACTGACGAAGACGGCAACCCTATTTGGTGGATGAATTTAAAATGCGACCCGGATGAAGCGCAATCACTTCGTGATATTTTTCCTTCAGTGATCCCGGGCTATCATATGAATAAACGGTTATGGAATACTGTTATTTTAGATGGCTCAATCCCGCAAGGTGAAATTGAACGTATGATTGATAATTCATTTAACTTAGTGGTTGCCAATATGCCGGAAAAAGATCGCAAAGCGATTGAAATTCATATGTAAGTCACAATTTTAATGTTGTACTGCGCAAGCTACTTGTTCAGTACAACTTAGCCTTACTCCGTACACGTTAGTAAAAAATGATGATCATCAAATAATACCCCACCAATTTCGTAAGCTGACGGTTCAACGCTAACTAACTTAAAGCCACATTTAGCCAACACTTTTTCTGAGCCTACATTCCCTTTTGTAACCACAGCAGTAAATTGTTGAATGTTAAACGCTGTCGTCGCCCATGTTAAAAATGCTTGTAGTGCTTCAGTTGCATAACCTTGACCATAAAACTCAGGCATTAACAGATAACCAACTTCGGGAGTGTTTGATGAGGATGTTGTAAGCCCTGTAACGCCCACTTTTTTGCCTGTTTTTATTTCAATGATCATCAAACACAAAGACTTATTGGCTGTAGGGTGCCCCGGCGCCAACCGCTGCATAAACTTACTACGTATTTGCGTATCAGAAGGCCTGTCAAAACATTTTTCAATAACGCATGGCTCATCATGCAAAGCTAGAAAAAACGACCAATCGTCTTGTTCAAGGAGTCTCAATTGTAATCTTGCAGTGCTGATGTTCATTATTCGTCTTTACGCGGTATCAGTTAGGATGCCCCTGTTATAACAACAAAGCAAAATGATTTCAGCAACTAAATTTTTTAAATTCTAGGCATAAAAAAACGCACTTCAAACTATCAGTGCGTTTTTATAACTAGCAATTAAATACTATTTCACTTTATCATCGCTTGCATCAGCTGGGTGCGCGTCGGTTACCGATTCAGCTTCAGTAGCTGGCGCTGGCGGAACAATAACTTCTTGAGCCTCAACCGCTTCGACAGGTTCTACATCGGCAACGTCTTGCTTAGCCGCCACGGTTTGTTCTATCACAACTGCTTTACTTGGCTGTGCAGACTCAGGCTGATAAAAGCTTGCACCAGCATCAGCCATCGAAACTAAAGCTGCACACGGCGCAAATACCGGGTTAAAGTTAGCAAAAGTAGCCATTTCTGAGCTTACTTTGTTTGCGCCAAGTTTATCCATATAGCTAAATGGACCACCTAAAAATGGCGGGAAGCCAATACCAAAGATTGCGCCAATATCACCATCACGAGGACTGGCAATAATGCCTTCGTCTAAACAGCGGGCAGCTTCGTTAAGCATTTGTGCCACACAACGTTTAGCAATTTCGCTTTTATTTAAACGTGGTGATGGGCTCACGCCGAGTAATTCGTAAACTGATTCGTCTACTTTTTTAGCTTTCTTATCGTAAAGATAAAAACCACGGCCAGTCTTCCGGCCTAAGCGTTTGGCATCAATTAAACGTGAAAACGCATCGGGTGCTTTAAAACGATCACCGAGTTCTTTTTCAAGAATTGGCGCAATCTTAGAGCCGATATCAATGCCGACTTCGTCTAATAGTGCTAATGGTCCAACAGGGAAACCAAACTCAACGAGTGCCGCATCAATCTTTTCAATTGGCTCACCTGCCAGTAATAAGTTAGCCGCTTCATTCACATAAGGCGCTAAAATACGGTTAACGTAAAAGCCTGCGCTATCTTTAACAACGATTGGTGTTTTACCTTGCTTACGGGCAAAATTTACAATCCGGGCGATAGTCTCTTCTGAGGTGCCTTCGTGTGGAATGATTTCAACCAATGGCATTTTCTCAACTGGTGAGAAATAATGTAAGCCAATTACATTCTCTGGACGGGCAGCTTCTGCCGCAATTTGTGAGATAGGCAATGATGACGTGTTACTAGCAAAAATTGTGTTTGCTTGGCATTCACGTTCTACATCTGCCACCATACCTTGCTTAAGGCTTAGGTCTTCAAATACCGCTTCAATCACTAAATCAATGTGTTTAAAACCACTGTAGTTAGTTGTACCAGTAATTCGGTTCATAGTTTGTTGCAGTTCAGCCTTAGATAAAATACGGCGCTTTTGCTTTTTATCTAAAATTTTATAGCTGTAATTCATGGCATTACTTATGCCCTGCTCTGCAACATCTTTGATACGAACTGGTACACCGGCTTTTACAGCACTAACATGGGCAATACCTGCGCCCATTAAACCGCCGCCTAGTACGGCTGTTTTAGTGATTGCTGGAGCGTCGTCGTTGCGCCACTCTTTTTTCATTTCAGTGGTGGCAAAAAATATCCCACGTAATGACTTTGATTCGCTGCTCATTACTAAAGTAGCAAAACCTTCCGCTTCTGTTTTATAAGCTTTTAGTTCATCCAGCTCAACACTTGCGCGTATTGCTTTGATAATAGCCAACGGCGCAGGATAATGACCACCGGTTTTTTTCAGTACATTTTCTTGTGCTTTTTTAAAGATGAAGTTTCGGCCAAACGGATTCGATTCTAATAATTGGCTAATACGATCAAGCTTAGGCTTGCCCGCTTTCGCTTTACCTTTTGAAGCAAATTCTTTTGCTACTTTTAGCAATACGGTCTGTGGTACACAATCATCTACCAAACCCGATTTTTTAGCTTGTTTAGCGCGAATTTGTTTACCTGTTAACGTCCACTCAAGGGCTTTTTGCAAACCAACCAGTTTAGGCAAGCGTTGCGTTCCACCACCACCGGGTAATAAACCAAGTTGTACTTCAGGTAAGCCTAGTTTAGTGATATCACTGTCTGTACATACGCGATAATCGCACGCCAAGGCAAATTCTAAACCACCACCCAATGCCGCACCATGAATGGCACTAACAGTTGGAAATGGCAGTTTTTTCATATCAAAAAATGCACGGTGGCATAATTCGCTGATCGCCAGTGCATCATCACGACTTTGCACGTTATCAAGCATTTTTACATCAGCACCAGCAATAAAGTTATCGCTTTTACCACTAATGAATACCATGCCCTTCACTGACTGCTGTTTTGCGTCATCGAGCAAGGCTGTTAAATCATCTGCAAAAGTGTCGCGCAGGGTATTCATTTTTTCGCCCGGCACATCAATGGTGACAACGGCAATACCGCTATCATCAACGTCTAAATTAAATACTGACTGTGTCATTACGCACTCTCCAATACAAAGGCTGCACCTAAGCCACCTGCGGCACACGCAGTTGTTAGTGCTAAGCCACCGCCACGGCGGTTGAGTTCATGTAAACTTTGGGTGATAAGTCGTGCGCCGGTGGCTGCAAATGGATGACCATATGCAAGCGAACCGCCTAAAACGTTAAACTTATCCATGTTAATTTCACCAATCGCTTTGCTGCGACCGAGTTTTTCTTGCGCAAACTTATCTGAGGCAAACATTTTCATGTTCGCTAACGTTTGTGCTGCAAAGGCTTCGTGCATTTCAATTAAATCAAGATCGGCAAGCGTTATGCCAGCTCTCGCTAAGGCAACAGGCGTTGAATGAGCCGGCCCCATTAGCATGTCTTCATTCACACCAATGGCAGAGAATGCAAAGCTACGTACATAACCTAAAATGTTATAGCCTAATGCTTTGGCTTTACTTTCGCTCATCATTAATACCGCTGCTGCACCATCAGTTAGCGGTGTTGAGTTTGCAGCAGTGACTGAGCCATGCTGACGGTCAAACGCTGGTTTTAATTTAGCGTACCCTTCAACCGTTGAATTATGGCGAATATTATTATCTTGTTCGATAAAACTTTTATACGGCGGTAAATGTGCAGTCATCACTTCATCAGCAAGTTTACCATCTGCCCATGCTTGGCTAGCAAGAGTATGTGAACGATGTGCTAAGGCATCTTGATCTTCACGGCTAATACTGTGAGTTTTTGCCATCTGCTCGGCAGTTTGACCCATAGATAAACCAGTTGAATATTCTGCAACCGCAGGCGGTACTGGTAATAAATCTTTTAAACGCAGCTTAGAGAATATTTTTAAGCGTTGCCCTAAGGTACGTGCTTTATTAAGATCAACAAGGCTACCTGCTAATTTTTTACTTACGCCGATTGGCAATACCGATGACGAGTCTGCACCACCAGCAATACCCACTTGCACCGAACCTGCCATGATTGATTCAGCCACATTAGCAATCGCCTGAAAACTAGTGGCACAAGCACGTGATACGGAGTACGCATCAACAGATACTGGCATGCCAGTACCCAATACGATTTCGCGGGCAATGTTTGGCGCTTCTGGCATTTGTACTACTTGACCAAACACTAATTGATCAATTTCAGATTTATCAAAGTTAAGGCGTTCAAGCATTTCGTTAACGACTAACTTCCCCATATCAAGGGCTGGTACATGATGAAATGCAGTTGCTTGTTTAGCAAATGGCGTACGTAAACCACTGACGATGGCAATACGATCGCCCTTTGCTGTTTTTAGTATATTTTGCTCAGACATTAATGCTCTCCCGCTGACAGGTCTGACCTGTTTGTTTTCCTCGATTCTAAACAACCCGTGTGCTAAAGCCAATAGCGAAATTGAAAATAGTATAATTAGTTACCAACCATAGGCTTTTTTTAGCATATTTACAAAAAATACTGCGCTTTCTATGCTAGGGTAAAAATCGTTAAAAAATAACGAACTATTTTGAAAACTTGAGTCTAACACTTGTGTTATAAACTATTTACCCATATTACTAGTTAAGCTTTTATAAACCTTGCAAATCAGGACAGTTTTTTTACTATGGCCACTAACGTATTTTCACAATTAAAAACTTATTTAGATAGCCAAATTATTGGCCAGCCAGAATTAACGCAAGCACTACTTATTGCTATTTTAGCCGATGGTCACTTATTAGTAGAAGGCCCTCCAGGGCTTGCTAAAACTCGCGCAGTAAATGCATTAGCCAAAGGCGTTGAAGGCTCATTCCAACGCGTACAGTTTACCCCAGATCTATTACCTGCTGACGTAACCGGTACTGATATTTATCGCCAACAGACCAGCGAATTCGTTTTTGAAAAAGGCCCACTCTTTCATAACCTTATTTTAGCCGACGAAATTAACCGTGCCCCAGCTAAAGTGCAATCAGCCTTATTAGAAGCCATGGCTGAGCGCCAAGTCACGGTTGGTAAAAACACTTATCCGCTGTCGGATTTATTTATGGTGATGGCAACCCAAAATCCACTGGAGCAAGAAGGCACTTACCCGCTACCAGAGGCGCAATTAGACCGTTTCTTACTCCACCTAAGTATTGATTATCCAGGCGCCGAGCATGAGCTTGATATTTTACGCCTGACCCGTGGCGAAGCGTTGAGCGAGCATCAAGCACCAGCACAACAAATTAGTCAAAGCGATTTATTTGCCTCTCGCAAAGCAATTTTAGGGCTGTATTTAGCCGAGCCACTTGAGCAATATTTAGTGCAACTTATTATTGCAACGCGTGAAGGCGCAAAACTAGACGCCCAATTAGGCAGCTGGATTGAATATGGCGCAAGTCCGCGTGCCACCATCGCCTTAGATAAATGTGCCCGTGCTCATGCATGGTTACAAGGTCGTGACTTTGTTGCTCCAGATGATATTCAAGCTGTGTTACATAATGTTCTGCGCCATCGCATTATTTTAAGCTATGAAGCACAAGCCGATGGTATTACTAAAGATCAAGTCATTAGCCGTATTTTAGAACTTGTTGCCGTGCCATAAACCATGCAAAGCCAATTAGATAACCAACAGTGGCTCAGCCTAAGTCATAGCCATGGGGTCGACTTAGGCTTGAAAGAGCTGATGTATTATAAAGCGAAAGCTCGCTTATTAGAGCTTGCGCCAAAAGTTAAAATTAGAAATAGCCTGACCGGCCAATATCTCGCGCCTCATAAAGGCCGTGGTATGGAGTTTGCTGAAGTACGTCATTATCAACAAGGCGATGATATTCGCTCAATTGATTGGCGCGTTACAGCACGTACTGGCGAAACACATACTAAGTTGTTTCAAGAGGAAAAAGAACGGCCAGTGTTTGTGTTTACAGACTTTTCTAATTCAATGCTGTTTGGCTCAAAGCTATTACTTAAATCCGTGCAAGCGGCGCATATCAGTGCCTTGGTTGCGTGGTCAGCGTGCCAACGCGGCGATCGCATCGGTGGCATAGTGTTTAATCAACACGGTCATTTAGAGCTCAAGCCCAGCGCCCGCGAAAAAGCCGTGTTAAAACTATGCCACAATTTGTGTAATAACCACCAGCAAGCACTCGCGCAGATTGATGAGCCCGCAGACAATAAACTCAGTGATAATCTAAAACGTTTGAATCATTTAGCCAAGCCGGGCAGCTTAGTCTATTTAGTATCAGATTTTAGCGCCCTTGATGATGCCAGTTTTAAACAGCTCGAAATACTGAGTCGACATTGTGAACTGATCGGCTGCCATATTAGCGACCCATTTGAGCATCAGCTACCGGCGTTTAAACAAACAGTCACGGTTAGCGCCAACGGCAGTGACTTTGCGTTACCGCTGATGGATAAAAGTTTTCGTGATAAATTTGCTAAAACTGCTGAGCAAGCATTTACCACACGAATGCAACGCTTAACTAAATCGGGTCTTAATTTAATATCATTCAATGCAGCCACACCTCTTGAGCTGCAATTAGTGAGAAAGTAATATGCAAACCTCTCCATTAGCTGGCCTCCATGATGTGATTGTGCCAAGCCATGTTTCTTGGTGGCCTTTAGCACCTATTTGGTGGCTCATCATTGTCGTGTTACTCGTAACTGTAAGCTTTATAAGTTACCAGTTGTACCGGGCACGGCAGTTTAAAAAAGCCAAACGACAAGCTATTTCCCTCAGTGAACAACACCCAGAAGATGCCCAGCAACTACATATTTTAATTAAACGCCTGGTTTTACATTATTATCAGCAAAGTGCTGCATCACAAGGCACAAAACAATGGTGTATTACTCTAAATAAGCTGACCGGACAACAATTTACTGAACACGAACTGATGAGCCTTTATCAATCACAAAGCAATCAAACTGCGCTGGCACAGAAATTAAAACTCGCCATTGTGCAATTTAAATTAAAGGAGCCGCTGAATGTTTGAATTTAGCTGGCCTTGGTTATTTGTATTATTACCGCTGCCTTGGTTGTTGCGCTTATTTAAGCCAGTACACAGTGAAGGTAATACCCGCTTACGTATTCCAAGCTTCGCCAAACACAATTTAGGCGCGCAAGTTGTCCAGCAACAGGCGCGTGGTATTAGTATATTTGAATGGTTGGTTTGGTTGCTTTTAGTCACCGCTTTAGCTAACCCAACCTGGCTTGATGAGCCAATTACCTTACCTAACGAAGGCCGCGATATCATGCTAGCTGTGGATTTGTCAGGATCAATGACCGAGCAAGATATGGCTTATCAGGGCCAATATGTTGACCGTTTAACTATGGTAAAAGCGGTATTAAGTGACTTTATTGAGCAACGTCAAGGCGATCGTTTAGGGCTGATTTTATTTGGTGATACGGCATTTTTACAAACACCACTAACGCGAGACGTTAAAACCGTAAGCCAAATGCTATCAGAAGCGCAAATAGGCTTGGTTGGCCGTGCCACCGCCATTGGCGATGCGCTGGGCTTATCAGTAAAACGTTTTGCCAGTAAAGATGAAAGCAATCGCATTGTGGTGTTATTAACAGATGGTCAAAACACCGCCGGTAACTTAGATCCAGAAGAAGCCCTACTGCTTGCCCGCGAAGAAGGCATTAAAGTGTATACCATCGGCGTAGGCTCTGATAATCCGCGTGGCTTTAGCTTATTTAATATGGGTGGCATGAGCGGAGGTAGTTTAGATGAAACCCTGCTAAAACGCATTGCCGAACAAACTGGCGGCCTTTATTTTCGCGCAAAAGACGTTGCCGGCTTACAACAAATTTATCAAGAACTTGATAAACTCGAGCCGATCAGCGCTGATGAGCAAACCTTTCGCCCACAAAGTGCGTTATTTTACTTCCCTTTATTAATTGCACTGACCTTGATTGGTCTGCGCGTTATGTTTATCAGTGCAAAAGCATTAAGACAGGAGGCCTAATGGACTTTGAATTTATCCGCCCGACCGTATTGTGGTTATTAGTTCCTGTGTGTTTAGTGTTTACTATTGCAATGATAAAGCACAAGAAAACCAGCCAAGGTGAATTAATAGCAGCTCACTTAGCAAAATTTGTGATCAACACCAACAACCAAAAAAACACGCAACCCATGTGGCTAATTGCCCTCTTTGCAGTGTTAGCCGTTATTTTTAGCGCAGGGCCCAGTTTTGAAGAAAAACAAGTGCCGGTATTTCAAAGCAAAAATGCCCGTGTAATTGTGATGGATATGTCGCTATCGATGTACAGCACGGATATTGCGCCCAGTCGTTTAGTGCAAGCGCGCTTCAAAGCGCTGGATATGATCAAACTATTTAAAGAAGGTGACACTGCGTTAGTGGCCTATGCAGGCACTGCTTATACCATTTCGCCGCTAACCAATGATGCCGCGACGCTTGAAAACCTGATCCCAAGTTTAAGCCCAGATATCATGCCTGATAAAGGCTCCAACGTGCTTGCTGGGCTTGATGCTGCAAAAGAGTTATTAACACAAGCTGGATACCTTGAAGGCGATATTATCTTAGTAACAGATGGTATTGAACAAAGTGAGCAACAAGATATCAGCCAATTTACAGACGCTAACCCTTATCGATTAAACATTTATGGTATCGGAACAGAGCAAGGCGCGCCAATTAAACTTCCTGAAGGTGGGTTTTTAAAAGATAGTTACGGGCAAATTGTGGTGCCCACCATCAACATCAGCATGCTTAATGGTCTAGCAAGAAACAGTGGCGGTAAATTTGCGACTTATCAACCGAGTGCCCGCGATATTCAAATTTTTGCACCCAGTGCAAATAGTGAAATACTGAAAAATGAAAAACAAAGTCAAGCGCTCTGGCGTATTGATGCGGGGATTTATGGCTTGTTTATTTTACTGCCAATGATGCTGTGGATTTTTCGCCGAGGAGCTTTTGCAGCTGCATTTTTAGTGGTGAGCTTTTTACCGCAACACAATGCTTATGCAGTAGAGCTGCCTTCAGTATTTAAAAATCAAGATCAACGTGCGCTGGACGCTTATCAACAAGGTGAATATGAGCAAGCTGCCACAGCAGATTCTAGTCAATTAAAAGGCGCGGCGCTTTACCAGCAAGGTAATTTTGATGCTGCATTGGCACAATTTAGCCAAGATAAAAGCGCCACTGGTTTATATAATTACGGTAATGCACTAGCAAAGGCAGGCAAGCTCGACGAAGCAATTGCCGCCTATCAGCAAGCACAAGCTTTGCAAGACGACTTTACCCAAGCAAAAGAAAATCAGGCACTTGTTGAGCAATTGAAAAATCAACAGCAGCAGCAAAATCAACAAGGCCAAGACGGCGAACAAGATCAAGATCAAGATCAAGACAAAAAAAGCCAAGATGGTGAACAAGGTCAAGATCAGCAAAATAAAGACAAGTCACAGCAAGGTGAGCAGCCAAATCAGGATCAGCAATCTCAACAAGGCGATGAATCTGAGCAAAGTGATGAACAGCAGACTGATGATAAACAGCAAGATGGCAAACCATCTGATCAACAAACTGATAAGCAAAACGATCCACAAATGGAGGCTGAACCTCAGCAAGGTGATAAAACTGATGAGCAACAGCAACAAGATGCGCAAACCGAGCCCAAAGATGACTCTGCAAACGATGATAAGCAGGCGCAGCCACAAATGACTCCTGAGCAACAGCAACAAGCTGAAGAAGCGGCAAAGCAACAAGCTGTGCAAGCGCAAACCGCAGAGCTTACCAACGAAGAAAAAGAGAAAGCGCAGCAGCTTAGTCAGTTATTGCGAAAAGTACCCGATGATCCCGCAATCCTGTTACGTAACAAAATGCAATTAGAAGCCCAAAAACGAAACAATCAACGCCGTCCACAAGGAGTCGAAAAATCATGGTAATGCGATTAATCTGTTGTTTATTGCTTATCAGCGCTATGCCCTCGTGGGCCGTTACGCAATTACAAGCCAGTGTTGATAAAAACCCGGTACTAGCGGGTGAATTTTTTATGCTCAATATCAGTGCAGATGACACCATAAAAAATGATCAACCTGATACCTCTGTCCTGTTAAAAGACTTCGTGGTTGGCCGCACCAGTGTCAGCACCCGCACAAACATCATTAATGGTAGTATTTCAAAAGAAACCACCTGGTCTATTAAACTTATGACCCGCACTGCCGGTGATTATACAATCCCAGCATTTAGTGTAGCAGGTGCCAGCTCTGCGCCCATTGCATTAAAAGTGGCTGAACGCAGTAAAGATGCGCAGCAAAACAACGATATTTTTATTAAAGCATCGCTTTCAAGTGACAGCCTATTTGTTCAAGAGGCAGGGCTTTACACGGTTAAGCTATATCTTGCCAAAGAGTTACTTGATGGTAATTTAAGTGCCCCTGCGATGCCCGATGCGCAGCTAAGTCAAATCGGCAAGCAGACTGAAAACTATGAACTTGTTGATGGTAAGCGTTACTTAGTGATCACTCGCGAGTATTTAGTACAGCCCCAAAAAAGTGGTAGTTACACGATTCAAGCACCAACTTTTCAAGGTCGAATTCGCCAAGACTATCGCCAATTAGATGTATCTGCACTGGGTGATAATGTCGATATTGAAATTAAACCGATACCAAGTGACTACCAAGGTGCATGGCTGCCTAGTGAATTAGTTAATTTAGATGAGCAATGGCAACCCGCTGACGACACAGTAGAAGTGGGTACACCTATTACGCGAACGCTGACCTTAACTGCACTTGGTATCACCAAAGAGCAACTACCTGATATTGAACTACCTGAAATCAAAGGTATTCGCAGTTACCCAGATGAAAAAGAAAATAATCATTTGGTTCGCGATGGTCGGGTAATATCACAACAAACAGCCTCGTACGCTTTGTTACCGCAGATGCCAGGCACTTATACACTGCCAGAGGTAAGCGTGCCTTGGTATAACACTAAGATTAACCGGATCAGTTATGCAACATTACCAGCTCGTACTATTACAGTAACACCTAGTAGCACAAGCACTCCAGCAGCCGTTGCTGCGCAGCCACTTACGCCATCACAAAGCGCAACAACAGATGCTGCAGCAATAAGTTATCAAGCAACACCGATAAATCAGTATCCGCTATGGTTAATTATTATCAGTGTGATTGGTTATTTATTATGGTTTATTACCTTGATTTTATGGTGGCGCAGTCAATCTCAGCGCAGCTTGATGCAAGCAAAGCCGACAGTAACCCATAGTGATTCATCAATTTCATTAGATGAATTAAAGAAACACGCTAAAAGCAATGATGTAAGTGCCTTTTATCAGGCGCTAAATCGTTACGCAATGCACTTAACAAAACAATCGAGCGGTGCAATAGACAAGCTTGAACAACTAGCTGATAATGCACAGCTTAGTCAACATATTGCTAAACTACGGGCTGCACTCTATAGTCCTAATGATACAGATGTTGATTTAATTGCGATTGTCGGCATGTTAGAAGAGCAACGTAAAGTACAAAAAAAATCACAACAAGCTGTATTAAAAGGACTTTATAAATAGAGTTTAAGTGACGGGGAGCAATCCCCGCGCTCAAATAGTAAATAACTTAAAATAAATAAAAAAGTGCTTATGCTTGGAAATGAAAACTCTAAAAGTCAGGTCTTAGTTGATATGGCAGAGAAAAAAACACGCTATGAAAAACTTGTTCATGTTTATCATAGCGAATTATATCGCTTTGCTTATTGGCTCTGCCGCGACCCTAATATTGCCGAAGATCTTGTCCAAGAAACATTTTTACGTGCTTGGCGATCTCTGGATTCATTATTAGATCAAAAAGCAGCTAAGCCATGGCTATTGACGATTTTACGCCGGGAAAATGCCCGTCGTTTTGAACGCAAACAATTTGATTATAGCGATGTTGAAAACGACACCTTAGTTGACGAAAAAAGCGTCACCTTGGATGATGAAATGGAACAAACAGTGATCCAACGTCACATCGCTAAGTTACCTGATGAATACCGCGAGCCATTATTATTACAAGTCGTTATGGGCTGCTCCGGTGAAGAGATAGCAGAAATATTAGATTTAAATAAAAACACGGTTATGACGCGTTTATACCGCGCCAGAAACCAGTTAAAAGAGGCATTGAGCCGTGATGATGAACAACTTAAAGGGGCATCAAATTAATGGATGATCTCGAGTTTCGTCGCCGAATTAGCGCACAGCCAAACAGCACAGATAAGGAGCTTGTGGAGTTTGCAGAGCAACACTCTGAGCGACAAGAATTTATTAATGATATGCAGGCCTTTGATTTAGAGCTTGCCAATGCACTTGACGTACCGGTGCCAGCAGGTCTTGCCGAGCGTATTTTGGCAAACACCGCAGCGCATGCACAAAACGAGTCGCTCACAACTGAGCAACTCAACCAAGCACCAGCTGATACCAGCGCGCAAACACCGCCGCAACGAACAGATAATCTAGTTGAGGCAAGTACACGTTTTAAACGTGCTCGTTTACCACTTGCCATGGCAGCCTCAGTATTGGTGGCTGTGGGGGCATTTTTATTTAGCAGCGAACAAAATGTCGCGTATGCAGCTGGCGAACATGCGCTTGCTCATGTTTACTATGAAATTAATTCGCTGCAAAAGACCGAAGCAATCAGCTTAGCAACGGTAAATGAAAAATTTGCTGTGTTAGGCGGCCATTTAGATGAATTGCCAGGTAAAGTGACTTACTTAATGTTTTGTGACTTTAAGGGACAAAAGGGATTACACCTAGTTTTTGAATCAGACTATGGCCCGATGACGGTATTTATAGTGCCATCAAAACAGCAATCGTTCGGCATCGGCGACGATGATTTTCAAGACGATCGTTTTGAAGGCCATATTAACCGTGGTGCTAATGCAGATACTATTTTAGTAGCAAGTCTTGGTGCGCCATTAGAAAATTACAATGATCGTATTAATGGTGCGATCCGCTGGTTAAATTAACCTTCCTTTTGCATTGCCGTTATTATGGCGGCAATGCAATTTATACCTTCACGAAACAATCGTTATATTCTTCCTGCTTGAACCAATAATTGCTTTTAAATTAGCCTATTGACCAAGCTACTGAGCATTTTAGAACTAATTCAGTTTGTCGCTATTTATCTAATTCCTGAACTACTTTAGAATCGCCGTTCTAATTTGTTTTAAGGAACTTCATGAAAAACCTGATTGTTATATTTTCATTGCTTGCTCTACTATGTACTGCAAGTTTTGATGCACAAGCACGTAAAAAGTTTGGTAGTAAAAAACGTGGCCAAACACCAGAAACACAACAAACCGCACAAAAACAACAAACAGATACCAATACCCTCGCCCCTGCTGCAAAACCAAAATCAAGCAAAAAAGGCATGATGGCAGGTATTTTTGGCGGCTTATTAGCCGGTGGATTAATCGCCGCAATGATGGGCGATGACTTTGAAGGGATGCAACTACTTGAGATAATTTTAATGGCAGGTATTGCCTTTATTATCTTTAAACTTATCATCGGTATAATACGTCGTAAAAACGCCCCTGTAATGGCGCACGGCCAAGGAGCATTTACTGCACCGAAAATGAGACAAACTGCGCCTGAGCACACCACTACAAGTGGATTTAGTCAAACCAATGACGTACCGTTTAATTTACCCGCTAACTTTGATACTAACGGCTTTTTACAAGGTGCGCGTAGCCATTATCATACATTGCAAACAGCATGGAATAATGCTGACTATGCAACGATGGCTGAATACTTAAGCCCTGAACTAGTCGCTGAATTTAAAGCGGAACGTGAAGCGATTGACAGCGTTGCAACTGACGTGATGTTTATTGATGCAGAACTTGTACGTGCCGATACCGACACACAAAAATGGCAAGTAAGTGTACGTTTTAAAGGGAAGTACCGTGACTTAGGCGATAATAAAGAACAGCCTATTTTAGAAATTTGGCACTTAGAGCGTGCCACCAGCGATGATGCGCCTTGGTTGATTGTTG